>NZ_CAUPYC010000087.1:0-15989 GCF_963515335.1 uncultured Paenibacillus sp.
AAGCTTTTACCGTCAACGAGCCCGTGTAGGTATAATTTGGTCGGGAATTTAGGATAATAAAGCAGCATGCAAAGACTTTTCCGGGGAGGTAATGAAAATGAGAAAAGCATTGTTCACCGCACTTGGCATGGGAGCCGCTTATCTGATGCGCAACAAAAGCGCCCGTCAACGGCTGATGTCGCAAATCCAGTCGTTCGCCGGAAGAAACAGAACGCCGCGATAAAAGACGATGGCAGGGCAAAAATCCCCTTTGATCTTCGGATCATAGGGGATTTATCCTGTTCCGCGTTACGGTTATCGCGCGTTGGGAAATATCCGCTGCACCATCTCATTAAATTCATCAACAAAACCGGCAACCGGCCTTCCTTGCCGCACATCTCTCACGTACGTATTGATTCGGTCGACAAAATCCGGATTGGTCGATACATATACATTTTGAATGCTCGGATCCGTTTCCCTCACTTTGGCGGCGATTTGATCTTCGATTTTCCGGCTGAGCCGATCCCGGGTATCATCCAATACCGCGGCAACATAAGCATTGCGTTGCGTGACCAGCACATTGGCTTGTTCTACTGCTGGAATTGCCGCTATTTTTTCCGCCGCTCGATCCGCAACTCGAATGCGATCATTCGCATTGTTCGTATTCGCTTGCTGCCGGACCGTTCCTTGCTGCTTTACGCCATCATTGTCACCGTTGTTGCCGCCATTGTTGCCGCATCCCGTTGCAAGGACCGGAAGCATCGCGAGCGTTACGGCAATAACCATCTTCGTGAATACTTTGGTTGTCAGTGTCATCTTCTCCTTGTATGCCAAGTTTAGGTGCCCATTTTATTTTCCCATTGGGTTTCCCATCTTATTCACACTGCTATCGAGTCAGTAACGGTTTGACTTCATCAATGACCTTTTCCAGGTTTTTTGAACATTCCCGGTACATCCGTTTCACTTTTTGCTGTTTCGTCGAGAGGGCAAACATTTCAAGATCCGCTTCGCATTTCTTCAAGGTTGCGAGGAGAGCGGCTTTCTTCTGCGGCTCAGGCACTTTGATCTGGTCATCGAACAAATCGACATATAACTGGCCATAAGAATCGACCTGACCGAGAAATACGTTCTCAATCGCAACGCCCAATTTTTCCAGTTCCGCATCCAGCCACTCCCGGTTTAAACCAATCGTCGCAAGCGGCTCGTCCATGATTTGCCCATCCATGATGACCGTTTGAGGCTCTTGTTCGGGTGAGACTTTAATGCCCAAATGTTTGGGGGTTAACGGCTGGTTTTCTTTCGTTAACAGAACGTTGATGTCGCCGCTTGGTTCCATGACGGCAAATTCGACGTCGGCCGCTTTGAACACCTTCTTGGTTCGCAGCTGCTCCATGAGTTCATCCGTGGTAAGCCGTTCCTTTTTCAAGTTATCTTCCATAATCTTGCCATCCTTGATGAGTACGGTTGCTTTGCTGTCTAGGATGTCCCTTACCGTCTTGCTTTTTAACTGTAAGAATTCCATCCCCAAGGTAACACCGACCCAAACCGCCATCGAAACAAGGCCCAGATACCAGGTGGCCTCCAAGTCTAACGATACGTAAGCGGCGAGGCTGCCGATCGTGATCCCGGTGATGTATTCGAACAAGGAGAGCTGGGACACCTGCCGTTTACCCAACAGCTTCGTCATCGCAAAGAGAACAGCAACAGCTAAAAGTGTTCGCCACGCAATTTCCAACCATTCCGGCATGACTGTTTCCTTCTTTCCAATTTGCAATTGTGAACAGAAGTAAAGATACCCCCTCTCCTTACGATTCATACATGACCCTGTTAAAATTTGCTGAACGGTAATTGTACGCCGGCTGACCTCTTCGTTTGTATGGCTGCATCTGAACCGTATGTTTTGGGGGAGAGGCGGAAATATTAAACCGGGTTGGAGGGAGGTGAATCGAATGACCGTTGCTTCTCAAGTCAAAACCTGCGTAGCTTCTTTGAAAAGCGCTCAAGCTAGTCTGGAGCAGTTTGCTTTAGAAACACAAAATCAAGAAGCGAAAACGCTTTTTTCCAGCGCAGCGCAACAAACCGCGCAAATCCTTCAGGACGTGGAAAATCGCGTTCAGCAATTGGAGAATGAAGAACCGCAATATAAAGGTTTTTAAAAAGTCGGACAGCCAAGCTTTAGAAAATAAAACACTGACAACCCCAACCGTCCTCGGTTGGGGTTGTCAGTGTTTTTATTTGCCTGGAATTGTTTTCTTGAGCGGTTGGGACAACGGTTATGTCAAACCCCGTATGCACACATCACGGCTTGGGCATTGTATGGGATAAACAAGGGAGGAATGACAATTGATGTGGCTTCTATGGCTGTATCTAATCAATACGCTTTTTATGCTCATCGTCGCGATCCGGGAGGTGCGCAGGCCGGCCAAGGCTTTGTGCTGGCTAGCCATCTGCCTCATTTTTCCTGTCCTAGGATTCGGTCTGTATGTCAGCACAACAAATCCCGTGCGCATTCGTCGGGAACGGTTAATGTCCCCGGACAATATGTCGGACACGCTGCCCGATTCGTTCAGCCGTTCAGCTACGATCATCGCTCATGCTTTGCGGCGTTTCACCGTGAACGGCCTTCGAACGGGCCGAGTTCAGGTGCTTATCAACGGCATTGAAACCTATCAGGCACTTATCGAATCCATCCGGGATGCGAAAAGAACGATTGACGTGGAATATTTCTTATACCGGGATGACCAAATCGGCAGAAGGATCACGGATCTGCTGATCCAACGGGCCATGGCCGGTGTGCGGGTCCGCTTTATGAAAGACGGCTGGGGAAGCCGGCAATTTCCGCGAACCCAGATCATTCGGATGCTGGATGCGGGCATTGACTGCCGTACGGTTTTTCCCGTGCGCTTCCCTTGGGTGCTGTCCATTTGGAATTACCGGGATCATTGTAAAGTGGTCGTGATCGACGGAAAGGAAGCTTTTACAGGCGGAATCAACATCGGATATGAGTATACCGGATTGAAACCGAACGTTGGGTTCTGGCGCGACACCCATATGCGAATTTCAGGTGAGGCTGCAGATGATTTGCAGGCTGTCTTCGACGCCCATTGGAATACCGCTTCGCCGGAACGGAAGAAAACGCGGGCACGCCGGAACACAAAAGCCGTAGGGCCGTTAAAGCCTGTTGAGGGCGCAAATCAACGCATCGCTCCACCGGGCAAGGCTGTTGTTATCGGAGGTTTGGCAGAATGGGCAACTGAATTGGGTGCCATGAATGACACCGGCGTTGACACCGTCCCGATCGCAAAGATGTCCCGGGAAGCGTACGTACAAACATTTGAAGGGAACCCTGGAATTCCTACTCCAATCATCCGGGAGGTCTACTTCATTTGCCTGACGCAAGCGGCCCAATCCCTTGACATCACCACCCCCTATTTTGTGCCCGAGGCAGATGTCATCATGGCGTTAAAGACTGCCGCGGCACGCGGTGTGCGAGTGAGATTGCTGGTCCCGCGCCGTTCGGATCAAAAAATAGCGGACCTTGCCGGCCGCACCTACTTCGGAGAACTGTTGGAAGCCGGTGTCGATATCTACATGTACAACAAAGGCATGTTGCATGCGAAGGTGATGGTCATGGATGGGGAAATTTCCAACGTAGGCTCCTCAAACTATGATTTGAGAAGTTTTCGTCTGGAGTACAATGCGTGCGAAATGCTGTATAGTACCGAAGTGGCGCAGGAACTGACGGAGCAATTCGAACGCGATCTCACTGATTCCGTGCAGTTGCGCATCGAGGATTTGCTGCAGCGCTCCCTTCCACAGCGAATTATTGAGCAAAGTGCGCGCCTGCTGTCCCCCATGCTGTAGCCTCGTTTAAAACGATGCAAGAAGACTGCTGCTCCTGTTTCAATCGGACAAGCTCGCAACAGGTTCTTTTACACGGGAAGCAAAGAAAACGATAACCATGATGCAGATACCTGTAATAAGCAGCAGCGCGCCGATTTCCCGGGCATAAAAATACAAGTCTCCTCCCCTGAAGGCCATGCCTCTTAAGATTTTATTCAACCACGTCATCGGCAAAGGCAAAGCGGTGAGCTGGAAAAAGTACGGGAAAATCGCGGGTGCAATCTGAACGCCGGTCACCAAAAACGACGGATACAGGATCACATTCGTTCGAAGCGCCATTTTCGCGCGATCCCGCGCCGACCATCCGATTACCATACCCAGGAACGACATTGCGGTCGTATATGCGAATAAAGGAATAATGAACCAATAGGGCTCCGCGACAAACCGCATGCCTCCAACCTGCTTCAGCAAACCATAGCTCAGAAGCAACGAGACGCAAGTCAGGAAGGAATAGGGAAGCATCCGCATCAGCAGGCCGATCGGCCTTTGGGCTTCCTCCTCCAGCCTTCCTTCCTGGCGCAGCCTTGGAACGACCGAACCGGCGGCAGTCGTTGTAATCATCAGAGCTACGATATTGACGAACCCGAGAACCATAAAGCCGATGAACGACGAAGTCGGATTGTATAACAGCCTTTGCTGAAGAGAAATCGGCGTTACAAGGCCCGAAACCCGGTTATCGGGAAGCCCCATCGTTCTTAATGCCGCGGTGGATGCCGTAATATTTTCCGTCATTACGACCTCCTGAATCGCGCTTCGGATGTTCGTCAAGGCCGACGGCATCGTGTTATCCATTTCGATTCCGATCGTTGCCGGTTTACCGGCGATCCGCAACTGCTCTAATCCGGCGGGCAGGTAGATAACGGCCGTATAATCTTCATCGGCCAACAGATCATCGGGGTCCTTCATATTCGCATAAATACCGGCCACATTCATATACTGCGAGGCGTCGATTTTCTCGATGAGCTGCCGGGCATATGCCGTATGATCCTGATCAATGACCGCGACCCGCGCTTCACTGAGCTGGTTGTTCGAGAACATGGAGCCGAAAAAAGCCGCCGCGATAAGCGGAGAGAGAATTATTGACCGCCAGTAGGAGCCTTGTGTAACGAAACGCCATTCATCAAGGAGCGAGTTCATCGAGATCCACCTCCGCAGTCAAGCCTGGCAGCAACGTCCCTTCTTCCGTCTGCTCCAGTTCTACTCTAACCTGGAACATGGCGATATCGGACAATCCTCTTTCGCGGCTCATGCGCAGAGAAGCAAATTGCGGAGCCGGCGACACGCGTTTGATTACGCCTTCCCGGCGCTCATCCAACGCGGGAAAGGCAAGCGGAATCGATTCGCCTTCCCGGAACCTTTCAATATCCTCCTCGTTTATGTACAAATCCATGAAGAAACGTTCGTTCTGTACAATCGCTACAGGCGTCCCCGTTGCGATGAAGTCTCCTTTACGAACCAACACGTTAATTACTTTACCCTCCGCTTGGGACAAAATGTTCATGCGCCCCTTTTGTCGTTCAAGCGTTTGAAGCTGCAGTTGCAGCTGCTTTTGCTGACTTCCCTGCTGTTCGCCCGTCTGCTCCAGCCCCGCCTCCAACTGCCGGATCTGCAGCTCAAGGTCGGCGGCATCCATGGATGCGATCCGGTCCCCCGTCTTCACAGCCGTGCCGGCGTCCGCGTTTATTTCGGCAACCGTACCGGGAATTCCTTGATACAGAACGGTCCATTGTTCGGCCTGCAAGATCCCCGCTTTCGTTCTCTCCGCTACCGATACCGCATCTTTGCCGTTCGCCAGCAGCAGCCATCCCCCCGTGATCAGCAGCACGGCAACTACGGCTGCAATAACCTTTTGTTTGCTCATCTTCTTCCCAGCTCCTTTTATATTATAAACATCATAAATATTATTATCATCATATTCAGCTGCCGTCAAGAGCCGGCTTGTTGTTTCCATTTGCTTGACTAAAAAATATGATGATTATAATATATATGATGATGCCATAAGAAACCGGGTGATTAAGATGCCTTACACGACATCGCACAAAATGAAGGTCCGCAAAAAAATATTGGACAGCGCGGCGCACGAGTTTCGCACCAACGGAATTAAAGAAGTAAGCGTCCCGCGCCTAATGAACGGAGCGGGTCTGACGCATGGCGGATTTTACGCGCACTTCAAAAACAAGGACCAACTGGTGGCCGAAGTATGCAGTAAGGCGATTGAGGATACGATCGATCGTCTTCAGCAGATCGCGATGAACAACGGCGACCCGGCAGGACTGCAGGCCGTAGTCGAGTTTTATTTAAGCGATTCGCATCGCGATCATCCCGACGAAGGATGCATCATTCCATCGCTTGCGGGAGAAATATCCCGCTCCTCCGACGACATCCGTGAGGTGTTCACGGAAGAAATCCGGCGTTTCATTTCGTTTCTCACTAGCCTTGGAACGATCAGCCGGGACCAAGGTGCGGCCTTTCTCTCCACCATGGTCGGATCCCTCTTGCTATCTCGTTCGGTGTCCGACCCGGATCTGAGCCGGAACATTCTCAGCTCTTGCAAAACACTGATCACGAAAGAAATTCTGTCCGTTCAAACGGCTAAGTGAGCCCAATCAGAATGAACAATCCTGCAGTAAACGAGATCACAAATAAAGAGCTGGAACAGCTGCCTCCGAGCCTGTCCCAACTCTTTCACGAGATCCGTCAGCCCGGAGAGCTCCGCGCTCACCCTTTTACCGAACCGGCCGTGATGCCTTCGATAAATTTCCGCTGGAAAATGACGTACACGATAATAATCGGCACGACCGCGATCGTCACGCCGGCCGCAACAAGCGACTGGTTGGTCGTATATTCGCCGGAAAAATACATCAAGCCGAGCGGCAGCGTGCGGTAGGTATCTTCGTAAACGAACAACAGCGGCAGCAAAAATTCGTTCCACGACGCGGCGAACTCGAACACGAGCAGCGACGTGACGGCCGGCACCATAAGGGGCAGCATGATGTACAGAAACGTTTTGAAGTCGCCGCAGCCGTCGATTTTGGCGGAGTCCATCATATCGTCCGGTATATCGCGGAAAAATGCCCTCATCATGAAGATCGCGAACGGCATCGCAAGTCCTAAGCTGGGAATGATGAGCGCCCAATACGTATTGATCAAGCCCAAATTCTGCATCGTGTAATAGAGCGGAATGACCATGGCCTGAATCGGGACCATCATGCCGATCAGAATAAAATAGAACAACGGGTCTCTGCCCGGAAACTTCAATTTCCCGAACGCGTAGCCCGCCAGGGTAGCAAGCACCAGGATGGCGAATACGCGCGGCACCGCAACGATCACGCTGTTCACGAAATATCGCTTCATTTTGCCGACCGTCCAGGCTTCTATAATATTGTCCAAGGTGATCGCCTTCGGCAGGGCGAAGGGATTGCTGTTCAGCTCCGCCGCATCCTTGAGCGCAACCATCACAAACCAGAAAATCGGCAGTACGGAAATAATCAGAAATACAATCAAGATGGCGTACAGTGTCATTGCCTTCAGACGTTCCCCATGAGCCACTGCGACCCCTCCTATCCCTGATGTTCGGCGAAGCGGATATAAACGATCGAACAACCGGCGATGATGACGGCCAGCGCAATCGAGATGGCCGACCCGTAGCCGATATCGTTCATTTGAAACGCCTGCGTATACATATAAGTGGCGATAACATCCGAGGAATGGAACGGCCCGCCTTTCGTCATCAGAAAAATGATATCGAACACTTTAAACGAGCCGATCAGCGAATTGAGCACGAGCAGCGTGATCGTATTTCGCAGCAGCGGGACCGTAATTCTGAAAAAGGTTTGCAGCACATTGGCGCCTTCGATGCGGGCCACCTCGTAGTAGCTTCTGTCGATTCCCTGGATGGCCGCCAAAAAGACGACCATGCAGAAGCCGTAATACGTCCAACTCCCTGCCACGATCAGCGAGGGGAGCACCGTATTCTCGTTGCCGAGCCACGGCTTGGCGAGCGAATCGAGCCCAAGCATCCGGAAAAACACGTTGACGACCCCGAAATCCGGGTGGTAGATCCAGTTCCAGACGATGCCGACGGCGACCAGCGACAGGACGGCCGGCATGAAATACGTAACCCGGAACACCACCTTGCGCTTTACCAGATGCGAGGAGAGCATGACCGCCAGGATGAGGCCCGCGCCGACCGGAAGGACGATGGTGGATACGATCCAGAATATATTATGGAGGAGCGAACGCCAAAACAGCGGGTCGCCCGCCATCCGCGCGTAGTTGTCAAAGCCTACGAAATCCATGACCGGGCTTGCGCCGTCCCAGCTGTAAAAACTGAACTGCACCGTCCGGAAAATGGGGATCACCATAAATACCAGATAAAAAAACAGCGCGGGAACGATAAACAGCACCGGCTTGAATCGCTTGAATTTGTTGATGAAGGCCATACCTCAACCCACATCCTTCCGATGGAATAAAAGAAAGGCAGCGGTACGGCCCGGAGCCTGCCGCCGCTGCCTGCTGTCGCCCGTCAATAATTGCCTGCCGCGATTTCTTCTTCGAGCGCCTGCTGCTTGAGTTTCACCACTTCGGCGCCGGTTTTCTTGCCGGCAATCAGCTCCTGCATCGCGTTTTGCGTAATGCTGTTCACCTTTTGCGGCATCAGCACGTCAATATTGTAGGAGAGTCCCGCAGACGTATTGGCCATCGCCACCACCTCTTTAAAGAGCGGGTTGACGTTCAAGGTGGCAACGTCGATCTCCAACGGCGGGATTTTGCTGTTCTCGTACCAGTTCTTCGCGTTTTCTTCCTTGAACATGAAATCGAGGAACTTGACGGTTTCCTCCGGAACCTTCGTTTTGCCCGACACGACCATGGCGCCTCCGATGCCGCCCGGCGCGGTCAACGGCAGCTCCGGCTTGACGGACGGCAGGATGAAAAAGCCGACGTTGTCCTTCATATTTTCCACCATGCCTCCGACCATCCAGGTGCCTGTTATCCGCATGGCCGCCTTGCCCGAGTAGAACTCTTTGTTGCCGTCATCGTAAGATACGGAAAGCGGATTCGGAGATACATAGCCGTCCTTGATTAACTGATAGAACGTATCCAGCGCTTCCGCAAAAATCGGTTGGTCGAAGCTTGCCTTCTTCTCCAATACCTCCGTAATTTTATCTTTTCCCGCCACGGCCGTGTAGAACACGCTTTCCAGGTGGAAAGCGGGCCACTGGTCTTTATCGTCGAAGGAAATCGCGGTCAGCCCTTTTTCCTTCGCCTTTCGGGCAATTTCAAGAAATTGCTCATACGTCGTCGGCACCTGTACCCCGAGCTCCTGGAATATTTTCTTATTGTAGTAAACGCCGATCAGTTCGATCTCATTGCCGATGCCGTACATCTTGCCGTCAAAGGTGACGCGTTCGTTCACCCACGCCGGGAATCTTTCCCGCCACCCGTAGTTATCGGCATATTCGCTCAGGTCCAGTGCCAATCCTGATTTCGCAAGCACGCCCAAATAGCCGGGACCCGCGTCGTAGTTGAAAATGTCCGGCCCCTTGCCGCTCGTGAGCGCCGGCTTGATCGTCGTGCGGATGTCGTCGTTCTTCATCTTCGTGCGTTTGACCTTGATGCCGGGGTTCTGTTCCTCGAACTTGGCCACGATGCCGTCGAGCACTTTCGAGGTAGCCGGGTCGGTAAAATTATCCCACATCGTGACGGTAACGGTTCCGCCTGAAGGCTTGTTACCGGCGTTGCCGGACGTTTCGTTCGCTGTCCCGGAGGCGCCGTCGTCGCCGGCGTTGCCGGAGCCGGCAGGGGCTTTGGCCGAGCAGGCCGACAGTATCAACAGGACCAGCACACATACAGAGACAATCTTCAACGATTTGTTTCGCATTGCAATCCCCCTCGTTCATTGATTTGAGCTTAATACGGCGGCGAAGCGGCTGCGCCTTTCAGACAAGCTTTCATAATCTGCAGCGAGTCGCGAAGACTGTCCCTCCTTTCCCCGTCCAAGCGGCATTCCAGCGAAAGAAACCCGTTATATCCCTTCTCCTTCAGAAACGTCAGAAGTCTTGAAAAATCGACATGCCCTTTGCCCGGCTGGAACCGGTTGCTGTCGGACAAGTGATAATAACCGATTTCGGAATAATGCTTTACCACGCTGGCCAGCGGATCGCTTTCTTCAATGTTCATATGATACGTGTCCACCATGACGCGAACGCGATCGCTGCCCACCATACCGGCAAGCGCGGCTGCCTTGTCGGCCGTATTGACCATGTGATCCTCATAGCGGTTAAGAGGTTCCAGATAGAAGGTCACGCCGCAGGCTTCGGCCCCTTCCGCTATACGCTGAAGCGAGTCCGTCAGCGCCTGGTCGTCCTCATCCCTGCTGCGCGGCGCCGTGTAGGGCGGCAGATTCGCGGTAAACATGCCGTAGGCCGCCGGCGCGATCAGCCCGCCTCCTCCCAGGGCTGCGATTTGCCGGAGCGAAGCTTTGATATCCTCCACCGCCTGCAGCCGCTTGTCTTTCTCGAAGTCGCCGATCCAGTGCGCATAGCCTCCGCACACGGCGGAGACGGGAATACCCGCCGCCTGGCTCGCGGCATGGATGGCGCCGGTCGCTTCATCGTCGAGGGGCTTGCCGAAAAACGTGATCTCCACACCGTCGTATCCCAACTCCATGGCGGTTCGAAACGCTTGCCTGTAATCTCCGCCGTGCTGCAGCAAACTGTCCTGCAAGGCAAATTTCATTTTTTGCATCCTCCCGTCGACTCTTATGCGTGCTGCATTTTTTTATAAATGGAACGGTACTCCAAGGGCGATACGCGGATATACGATTTGAACAACCGTGAGAAATGCTGGATTTCATTAAAGCCGAGCAGCTCCGATATTTCGGTGACCGACAGCTCCGTCGTCTGCAGCAGCGTTTGCGCCTTGCGGATTTTCAGTTCCTTTTGGGTCTGAATAGGAGATTTGCCGAACAGTTCCTTAAACCGGTTGCAAATATAGGTCGGATGCATATGCATTTCCGCGGCCAGCTGCTGCAGGGAGAGCGGACGTTCCGGATGCCGGACGATTTTCGCCAAAACATCGATAAAGTTTTCCGAAGGCGTGTCGATAAAGGCATCCTCTTCGGAAATCGCGTTGTCGAGCAGTATGTAGAGCAGTTCCATCGCTTTTGCTTGCTTGAGGACGGTCGAGGGCAGTATTTTGGCATCTTGCGTGGAATCCATAAACTGCTGGAACACGTACTCGAATTGATCGTTATTCTTGAGCTTGAACGTTTGGGGAATATGAAAAAGCTGCAGCACATCGACCAGATTGGCGATTTTGTAGTCGAAATGCCACCACAAGAACACGGTCGCCTCGGGCGTGCATTTGTAATGGTCGTGCTCGACGTTCGGAGGTATGTAAACGACCGTGCCGGGCCCGATGTGGTGAACCGTATCGTCGATGCGCAGCTTCGCCTCGCCCGTCTTGTGGTAAGACATGATCGCATAGGGCACGCAGCGGCCGAACTGCTTCATTTCGGTACGGGTATGCGTATCGAATTCCAGCACCTTCAATTCCGCATGGCCAAGCAGAAACTTGAGCTGATCCAAGCTATCGCACTCCTCCCGACTACTGACATTCGTCACACCAGCTTGACGCCTAATTTGATGCTTCGCTCGGGATGCCGATCCACATAGCTCTCGTAGCCGTCCGGCGACTCCTCAAACGGAATGACCGGCGAGATGATTTCATCGCAATCGATAAGCCCTTTCTTCAACATGTCCCAGCAGACGGCCTCGATGCGGCGCCAGCTCCAGCGCGGATGATCCGGATTCGGCTCGCTGCAGGCACGGGAGAAAACGATCCTGGCATTGTTGAAGTGCGCTTCCCTGCCCCAGTCCATGCCGCCCTTGAACGGTCTTGCCCAGCCGACGTACGCGATCGTTCCGCCGTAGGCAAGGCCGCGCAGCGATTGCTGCAGGGCGAATTCGTTCGCGCTCGTCTCGATGATCACATCGACGCCAAGCCTGTTCGTCGCTTTCTTCAGCTCCAGGCCGACATCGTCGGCGGTCGGGTCGAACGCGGCATCGGCTCCCGCCCGGAGGGCGGCTTCCCGTCTGCCGGCAATCGGATCGACTACCGCAACGTAACCTGCGCCGGCCCGTTTAGCCATCTGCGCGGCGATTTGGCCGATCGCGCCGAGCCCGAATACGGCGACCGCATCGCCGGCCCGCAGATGACTGTCGCGAATGCCTCCCAGCGCGAATTGCGCCGGATCGAAGCAGACGGCATTTTTCCACGACATGCCGTCCGGCATTTTCAGCAAATAATAGTTGTCGACCGCCTTCACGATATGCTCCTCGCGGATGCCGCCGTAGCCGCACACCCGGTCGCCCACGGCATAATCGCGCACCTGGCTTCCCGCTTCGGAGATAACGCCGACCCACTGATTGCCGAGATTCCATTTGCCGAAATTGCCGTGGCTTTCCACTTTGTTCGTTCTCGGGAGAAAAGCGAGCCACGCCTCATCGTAATACTCGTTGATATGGGGGCTTTCATTGCGGAACGCCGCCAATTCAGAGCCATGCTTCGGCGAGGCATACTCGACCCGGACTCTCACTTCATCCGGTTGAATCGCCCTCGTTTCGACCTCCAGCAACGCCGCTTTTCGGGGCGCAACGGCTACCAGCTGCTTCATCCTGTTTTTCCTCCGTCCTGTGTGTATCGTAGGCATTGAACGATTTAAGCGCTTACATTTATTATAATACGGGATGGACGAATTGAGATTGGTTTTGATACATCCGTTTTTATCATTTTTACAGGTCGAATGAACCCGGCAGGGCGTGGCGGAACAACGATACGCCGGGACACAAAACCGCCGCTCACTTCCTTAGTGAGCGGCGGCAGCATAGGCGTTCATGTTTATGGCCGGCATGCGATGCGCGTGTCCTTCGTCCGGCTTGAGGCTACGATTTTGTTGCCGCATCTTTGACGATCATCATTCCCCTGTACATTCCCATTTGGCAGGTGAACGAGAAGCTTCCCGCTTTGTTCGGCAGCAGATCAACCGCCACTTTCTGGCCGACCGGAAGCATCATGCTTTTCTGGAAGTCAGGGAAGACCACCATTTCGGAGCAAGCCGATTTTTCCTCTCTTAGAAATTCAAGCCGTACCGGTTTTCCGCTTTGCACGACAATCGTGTCGGGTGTATATCCTCCTTTGACGAGGATGCGCGCCACCTGGTAACCGGAGGTATTGATTTCCGCCCGGCTGCCTCCTTTTTTCGGTCCCCAGAAGAACCAGGAAATCAACGCGATCAGTAATAGCCCGGTCAACGTCACGATCCATTGCGAAATACTCATGCTCAACCCTCCCTTAATTTAAACTTGCGCAGTCTGTTCGCGTTGGCCACGACGGTCAGGGAACTGAAAGCCATGGCTGCCGCGGCGATCAGCGGGGAAAGCAGCAGTCCCAAGAACGGGTACAGGATGCCCATGGCGACCGGAAGACCCAGCGCGTTGTAGATGAAAGCCCCAAACAGATTCTGGTACACATTTTTCATGGTGGCGCGGCTGATCTGGATCGCGTGGACCACACCGTTCAAATTACCCTTCATCAACGTGATGTCGCTGGCTTCAATGGCCACGTCTGTGCCCGTGCCGATGGCAATACCGACGTCCGCTTGGGTAAGCGCCGGGGCGTCGTTAATGCCGTCCCCGACCATCGCCACCTTTTTGCCTTCATTCTGCAGCCGCAGTACGTGCTCGGCTTTATGCTGGGGCAGCACATCGGCAAGGACGCGATCGATGCCGACCTGCTTGGCGATTGCCCGGGCCGTACGCTCGTTGTCGCCCGTAATCATCACGACCTCCAGCCCCATATTCTTCATCCGTTTAATCGCTTGCGCCGAATCCTTCTTCACGGTATCCGCCACTGCAATAATGCCTGCCGCTTTTCCGTCCGCCGCCAAATACATCGGCGTTTTTCCCTCATCGGCCAAACGGCTGGCATGATTTTGCAAGCCGGACAGCTCGATTCCTTCCTGCTTCATGAATTTAAGGTTTCCGAACAGCACGCGGCGCCCGTCGATCCAGCCTTCCACGCCGTGTCCCGCAACCGCATTGAATCCATTTACTTTCGTAAGGCTGATCTCGCGTTGTTTCGCTCCCTCCAGAATCGCGCCGGCAAGGGGATGCTCCGATCCCTGCTCAATAGACGCGCCGAGCTGCAATATTTCAGATTCCTGCAACTGCCCGACCGCGATAATATCGGTTAACATCGGCTTTCCTTCGGTAATCGTTCCCGTCTTGTCAAGGACGACGGTGTGCAGCTTTTCCGCAATTTGAAGCGCCTCGCCCGAGCGGATGAGAATGCCGTTTTCGGCTCCTTTTCCAATGCCTGTCGTCAAAGACATCGGCGTTGCCAATCCAAGCGCGCACGGGCAAGCAATGATCAGGACCGTAACGGCGACGATAATGGCATAGATGATCGGCGGCTGCGGACCGAGATTGAACCATAGCACAAATCCCAATATGGCCAATATCATTACGCCCGGTGTAAAAACCGACGAAACCCGGTCGACGACCTTCTGGATCGGGATGCGCGACCCCTGCGCCTGCCTGACCATTTCCACGATGTTGGCCAGAGCCGTTTCTTTCTGCGCCTTGGTCACTTTGAACATGAAGCTCCCCGTTTTGTTTAAAGTGCCGCCGAACACTTCATGATCCATTTCTTTGAACACGGGCAGGGATTCGCCGGTAAGCATCGATTCATCCACCGATGAGGAGCCTTCCACCACCACGCCGTCAAGCGCAATTTTTTCGCCTGGCCGCACAACGATGACATCTCCAACGACCACCTCTTCGATCGGCAATTGGATCTCCGCCCCGTCACGGAGCACAGCCGCTTTTTTCGGCTGGAGCTCAATGAGTCTCTTGATGGCCTCTGAAGATTTCCCTTTGGCTTTGACTTCCAAAGCCATTCCTAGTACGACGAGAGCGGTGACTACGGCTGTAACATCGTAATAGATTTCCGCCATGTCCGGGTTCGGGAACATGGAAGGCCACAGCAGCGCAACGGTTGAATAAAGCCAGGCTGCCCCGATTCCGACTGCGATCAAGGTGTGCATGTTGGCGGAACGATGCTTCAGGCCCTCCCACAATCCTTGAAAAAACTGGCTTCCGCTCCAGAACATAACGGGGATGGCCAATATCCCGATAAGCACTCGCGCCCACCATAAGCTGCTGCTGCCTACGGGAAGCCAGTCTCTGATTCCCGGAAACCAGTACGGATAAGATACCAGAATCGTGGGAATCGACACCGCGGCGGCAAACCACCATTTGTTCATTAAAGTCCTATACTCCGAAAATTCCGTTTCTTCCTGCGCCGCTTCCGGTTCGTTCAAATTTCCGCCATGAGCGCGAGCCATCTCTGTGTGCTGATGCATACGTTTCCCTTCCTTCTAAAATGACGTTATTGATGATGGCTTAATCGTAAAAAACAAAGCTGAGCCGCTTCTGAGACCAATCTTAGAAAATGATAAGGATTAATACGAAAAAAAAGACCGCCAAGATGTCGACGCTCTTTCCTCGTTGATCCTAATTGTGTATTCATGGCAGTTTCGTGACTATAATGACTTGATGCGCTCCGGCGTGTTAAATCTTAAAAGCACCCATTAACGGCATGATCGTTCTAACCATTTGGAGTCCGAAACTGATGGTCGGCCACATTTGTCTGACCATCCCGAAGAAACCGCCGCCGCCAGGCCCCGGCCCCGCCACCGGTTGCCTCCCTCCTGCCGCCCCCGCAGCGAATGGATTGAAAGCGCCGGCCGGGCTTCCTGCAGGCGGATTGAATGCTTGGCCGCCGCCGAAAATCGATTGCAATAAGCCGCTGACTTGGGCTGGGCCTTTGGAGCGGCCGGAACCACTCATCTTTTCGCCGCCTTTCGCGCCGGACAGGATCAACTCGTCGTTATCGATACCTTCAACGATCCCCACATAATAGCTCCCGTCATTGAGGACCACGCAAACCGGATGACCGATCCAATGTCTTGCTTTTTCGGGCGTAATTCCTTTTTTTCTGTGAAAATAAAACCGCACGCTTGATCGAGTCTCGTCTTTGAAAAG
>NZ_CAUPYC010000088.1:0-15686 GCF_963515335.1 uncultured Paenibacillus sp.
GGTCCCGGGAGAGTAGGACGTTGCCAAGCACGAACAAACCCGTTAAGTCTGCCTGACCGGCAGCGCTTAACGGGTTTGTTGTCGTGTCTTTACGTTTCTTTAACGATGGTAGAAGCTTACGTCGGCCGACTCAAGCTTTAATACGCCGTCCCGGCGGTTTTTGCGTAGTTTCCGCAGTATGGCCATCCGCGGAGCAATTGTCCAAAGATGCCAGCAAATGAAACTGATCATATAAGGCTCCGTGACCCATGGATAGACGACAGTGATGACGCATAATCCGAACCACAACAGATGGCGGTGAAGCCTCCGGAACAGAGCGTGCTCGACCATTTGAACAGGCACATATCCGATCCAGGGGGCGGCAACACGCCAGCTCCATCGCCTGTCGTCCTGTTCATCGACACGGATCATTGTAAGCCGAATAATAATAAAATGAACCAGTTGAATCCCGAGCAAGCCCAGCATCCAAGCCAGTACGCCTTCGGTCCCGTACATAGAACCTTGGAATAATCCGAACATCAGGACAATCGACAAATAGCCGGCGATCGTTTCTTTATGCATCGGTATTTTTCGTACCAATTGGTAATGATAGACCGTCGCTTGTTCCGCAAGCTTTTGTTCCCTTTGCGCCATGACTGTCCTCCGACAAAAAATGTTTCTTTCTACACAATATCGGTTCCGAACGTTCGGAAATGAATGGTGACCGCCTCGGCATATCCATTTGCTCCGGAACCGGAACCAAATAAGCGCTGAACGCATATGCTGTAAAAATATTTGAAATGGGCTATGAAACTCCGTATAAACTGGTAGAGTCTGTGGCATACTAATAGGTAAGAGATAACGGGTTAAAGGCGGGATTCGAATGAACGAAACAAGCGGCACCTGCTGCATTATTTGCGGACAGCTCAAAGACATGGGCATTCACATCGTCACGGAATTTATTTGTGAGGCGTGCGAGTTTGAAATCGTGCGGACGGATGTAAAGGATGAGAAATATCCGTTTTTTGTCCATCAGCTGAAGCAGATCTGGGTGCAGAATAACGTGTAATCAACCGTCCCGTCAAAGGAACGGTTCTTTTTTATCCGCTTCATCGTTTACAATAGAAGAAAACGGATGAATGAAGGAGATCCAAGCCACGAATGATGACACCGTTTCATGCGCCATTATATAAAGCGCTGGTCGACCGTCTTCAAGCCGGTCCTCTAAGCTTTCACGTCCCGGGTCATAAAAACGGTACCCAAGCCGCAGGAAGTCCATATGAGCGGTTTCACAATATTATGGCCATTGATGTAACCGAGTTGTCCGATACGGATGATCTTCACCATCCCGAGGGCGTTATTCGAGAAGCGCAGCAATTGGCGGCCGCCTGCTTCGGAGCGGACGAAACGCTGTTTCTCACAGGGGGAAGCACGGCCGGAAACCTGGCGATGATTCTGGCGGTTTGCGCTCCCGGCGAGACGCTGATCGTTCAGCGAAATATACATAAATCGGTTTTGCACGGCCTGATGCTGGCTGGGGCCTATGCCGTATTCATATCCCCCGTGACGGACTCTTCGTCCGGATTGGCGACAATCCCCGCACTGGAGGACGTAGAGGAAGCGATTCGCCGTAATCCTCATGCGAAGGGAGTTATGCTGAGCACCCCCAATTATTACGGAGTGTGCAGCGATCTAACCGATTATGCGCGTCTTGCGCACCGAATGGGCTTGCCGCTGCTTGTCGACGAAGCTCATGGCGCCCATCTGGGCTTGCACCCTGCGCTTCCGCCTTCGGCTTTGCAGGCCGGAGCGGATGCGGTCGTGCAATCCACGCATAAAACGCTTCCCGCGCTTACGATGGGTGCCATGCTGCACGTATCAGGCGATCATATTTCCAGAGGCGCGCTGCGCCATGCGCTTACGTTGATACACAGCTCCAGCCCTTCCTACCCGATAATGGCTTCCCTCGATATTGCCCGGGCAATGGTCGCCGCCGAAGGTTCCGCCTTGTTCGATAAAGGGCTGATTACCGTGAGCCGTTTCCGCCGTGGGATGAGGGAACTGGAGTCGGTGTATACGCTTTTAGAGGAGAGCGACCTTACGCTAAGCGGCATCAGGCTGGATCCTTTCCGAATCGTATTATACGACCGGACGGGCACACTCAGCGGCTTTCAATTGCTTGAGCTGCTGTCCGAGCGCAACTGCTGGGCCGAAATGGCGGACGAACGTTATGTTGTTCTTATTTTCGGTGTACGCTCATCCGGGCAGGACGCCGATAAATTGTATGAAGCATTGCGGGATATTGCCGGTCAAGCGGGATTAACAGAAAAGGCATCCGACAACGCAGCCGATCGCATGGATCATCATGAGGTCATTAACGTGTACGGTCACGCTGAACGCATCGGAAGCCCCTTCTTGATCAGCAGAATGCTGCCGGCTGACGAGGTTGCGGAAATGGTTCCGCTAATCGATGCGTTGGACCGAAAAGCGGCGGAACCCGTTATTCCTTATCCTCCCGGCATTCCTTTGGTTTATGCGGGCGAGTCGATCAGCCGGGAGGCCATAAGCGCAATTCGTTCGCTCGCAGCGGCGGGCGCCCGGTTCCAGAATGCTTCCGACGCATCGATGGGCTTTCTGAAGGTGTTCAAGTCCGATGCCATGCATAGCCGTTAGAGTATAGGATGTTTTGGGGTTTATGTTTGCCGGGCGCTTTGTTATCATGATTATAATCGATCACGAAGGAGCAGGACCGTGGGAAAAGGATTTTTCATAACCGTCGAGGGCGGAGAAGGGGCAGGCAAAACAACGCTGATTGCTCGATTGGCGGAGTGGTTGGCCGAGCAAGGCTATGAGGTCGCGGTGACTCGGGAGCCGGGCGGCATTCCGATAGCCGAGTCGATACGGGCGGTTATTCTTGATAAAAATAATACGGCGATGGATCCCCGGACGGAGGCGCTGCTTTATGCGGCGGCCCGTCGTCAGCACCTTGCCGAGAAGGTGCTGCCCGCTTTGAACCGGGGGGCCGTTGTGTTGTGCGACCGGTTCGTGGACAGCTCTCTGGCCTATCAAGGACATGCCCGCGGGCTCGGAGTGGACGCGGTTTGGGATATTAACCGGTTCGCCGTTGACGGCACAATGCCCGATCTGACACTCTATATGGATATTAGCCCGGAAATCGGCCTCGGCCGGATCCGGGCCGCGGATGAGCGTGAAATCAACCGGCTTGACCTGGAAAGCATAGCGTTCCATCGGCTCGTTCGGGAAGGTTATGAGCTGCTGCAGGAACGTTTTCCGGGACGGATCGTCAGGATTGACGCCGAGTCGGATGAGTACACGGTGCTGATGCGGGCGATTGAGGAAACGAGTCGTCGAATTAAAGGGTTTACACACATGAATGTCAAATAATATATAATAGAATTATGTTAAGACATTGGAGGGGTTAGGATGAAGCTAGTCGTCGCCATTGTGCAGGATAAAGACAGCAACCGATTGTCGAATGCGCTTGTGAATGAAGGCTTCCGCGCCACCAAGCTGGCCAGTACCGGCGGATTTCTGCGGGCCGGCAATACGACCTTTATGATCGGGATAGAAGATGAGCGCGTGTCGGATGTTTTGCAGGTTATCCGGAACAATTGCAAAGTGCGTGACCAACTCGTTACCCCCGTATCTCCGATGAGCGGCTCCACCGATTCGTATATGCCTTTTCCAGTGGAAGTACAGGTGGGCGGCGCCGCCGTTTTCGTACTGCCGGTCGAACGATTCGAGCATTTCTGAATGAGCGGATCGGGGTCTTCGCACAGCCGATCGGATTATTTTGCAACCCCGGATGTGAACGTTAAATGAAAATCAATCCCGGTTTTCGACCGCTCGGCCAAGACCGAACGAGGGGTGAAGCTTCTGCCCGGCCGCTCCAAGCGAAAAGTTTCGCGGATATTATGGGCGGCCAGGAGCAGCAGCGAACGGAAGAAGAATTGCAGCGGAAGCTGAACGATATTCATAAGCAGGGCGAGCGGTTCGCGCGTTCCATGACCGTTCGCGAGTTAAAGCTGTACCGGCATATGGTTAAGCAGTTTCTTGAGGATACGGTACGCCGCGGCATCCGATTGAAAGAAACGAAGGGCTGGGACCGCAGAGGAAGGACGAAGCGCTACAAGCTGCTCGAGGAAATCGACGAGAAGCTTGTCTTAATGGCGGACGAGCTGCTTAGGACCGAACAGGGCCGTATTGCCTTGCTCGGTACGGTCGGCGAGATACGCGGCATGCTGGTCAACCTTTTTTTCTAGACAGAGTCCCGGATGTGATGAACAAGATATAGAACGGAGAACCGATTGCCATGGGATTTCAAGCTGTTGCCGGCCAATCGAAAGCGAAACGAATGCTCCAATCCGCCATTCGCCGGAACAGCGTGTCGCATGCTTATTTATTTGCCGGTCCTCCCGGCACGGGACGAAAAGCCGCAGCGATGGCTTTCGCCCAGACACTGTTCTGTTTATCGGGTGGCGACGATGCTTGCGGGCAGTGCCTGGCATGCCGCAAGTTCGAGCATGGGAACGAGCCGGATTTGCATGTGATTGTCCCGGACGGGTCGTCGATTAAAATCGACCAGATCAGGGATCTGCAGCGCGAGCTGTCGTACCGGGCAGCCGGATCGAAGCGCAAAATCTACATGATGGAGCAAGCCGAAAAAATGACGCCGCAAGCCGCGAACGGCTTGCTCAAGTTTCTTGAGGAGCCGGCTTCTCCCGTAGTTGCGATCCTCATTACCGACAACCCTCATGCCGTGCTCCCGACGATCCGCTCCAGGTCGCAGCTGGTGCCTTTTCTTCCGGTCTCGCCGGAAGAGATGCTCGAGACGCTGCTTAAGGAGGGGCAACCCGAACTGGCGGCCCGCGCGGCCGTGCATTTGGCATCGGGGATTGAGGGCTGCCGGGCGTTAATCCCGCAAGAGGGGTTTGCAGAAACGAGAAACGTAGTGATACAATTGGGAAAGGACAGTCTCGGGCGGCTTCCGTCGGCGATCGTGACGGCGGGCCAGCACCTGGTCAAAGGCGGACTGGGCGAGCGTCCTGAGCTGTTGATTCCGTTGTTGTCGTTGTGGTATAAAGATTTGTTGAACGTGCAAGCCGGAAGGCGAGACCGTGTTGTGTTTATAGATCAGATCGACTGGTTGGGCAAGCATGCGTTCACTCGTCCGCCCGAAGCATGGGTGACAGCGATTGAGCTGGTGCTGGAGGCGGGCAAACGGATTCGCGCGCATGTGTCCCCTCAGTTGGCCATGGAGCAGTTTTTAGTGAAATTACAGGAGGGCTACGTCCTTGTATAATGTTGTGGGTGTCCGCTTCAAGAAAGCGGGCAAAATCTATTACTTCGACCCGGCCGCGCATCCTGTTGACAAGGATCAGCATGTGATTGTGGAAACCGCGAGAGGCGTCGAATACGGTAAAGTGGTTGTCGGACAAAAGCAGGTTGGAGAATCGGATGTCGTGCTGCCGCTTAAGCGCGTCATCCGGATCGCCAACGATATCGATGCGCGTGTCGTGGAAGAGAACAAGACGGCGGCGAAGAACGCGTTCTCGACATGTATGGAGAAGATCCGCGATCATCAATTGCGGATGAAGCTGGTAGATGTCGAGTTCACGTTCGACCGGAACAAGATTATTTTTTACTTCACCGCCGAAGGCCGCGTCGATTTCCGCGAGCTGGTGAAGGATTTGGCCAGCGTGTTTCGCACCCGTATCGAGCTTCGGCAGATCGGCGTCCGGGATGAAGCGAAGATGCTGGGCGGCATCGGACCGTGCGGACGCATACTCTGCTGTTCGTCCTGGCTCGGAGATTTTGAACCGGTATCGATCAAGATGGCGAAGGATCAGAATCTGTCGCTTAACCCGACCAAAATATCCGGATTGTGCGGCCGTCTGATGTGCTGTTTGAAGTATGAGCATGACAACTACGAAAGCGTGCGCGAGGAGCTTCCCGCAGTCGGCAAAATCGTAGTCACCTCTTACGGTGAAGGGAAAGTGACGGGCATCAATGCAGCCTCCCGAACGGTGTATGTCGCGCTCTTTGAAGGGGGCGGCAAGCCGAAGGAGCTTCCGTTGGACGATTGCGTTGTAAAATAACGGGCGAGACGTTTCGTGCATCTCTGGGGTGGGAAATTGGAGAACAAGGATCTTTTCACGCAGATGGGCAAGCTGGAGACGAGCATGAGCGCGTTAAGCGACGAGATCGGCGACATGAAACGGCAGATCAAATCGCTCCTCGAGGAGAACAAGCGGCTCAGCATTGAGAATCAGCAGCTCCGCAAGTTGTTGAAACGGGAAACCGCGGCACATCCGCCGGCAGCGAGCCGGAACGCCGATGAGAATATCGACACCGACCCCGAATCGTACCCGGATCCGCTTCAGCCGCCGGTGGGGGAGGGCTATGACAATCTGGCGCGGCTGTACCACGAAGGGTTTCATATTTGCAACGTGTATTACGGCCATTTGAGAACCGAGGGCGACTGTTTGTTCTGCCTGTCGTTCCTAAACAAATAACAGGACTCGAGAGGAGGACCCGAAGGGGTCCTCTTTTGCAGAGCAAAAGGCCGGTGCATCAGACGGCAGAGAAGGAGAATGACTGTTGTCCGATATCGATGAATGGTTGCTGCCCGGCGAGAGGCTGGACGACCTGTTGACACACGATTTGAGAATCATTCAAAGCCACGAGGTTTTCAGCTTCTCGATGGACGCGGTGCTGCTTTCCCGTTTCGCCGCCATGCCCGCACGCGGAAAAGTACTGGATCTGTGCACCGGCAACGGCGTCATTCCTTTACTGCTCTCTACACGAACAAAAGCGGCAATCGACGGCGTCGAAATTCAGCCCCGTCTGGCCGATATGGCACGGCGGAGCGTGAGATTGAATGGGCTGCATGAACGGGTAACCATATATGAAGGCGACTTGCGCACCTTTCATCGGCAAAGCGGTTACGGCGCCTATGACGCCGTAACCGTGAACCCGCCCTATCTGGCGATCACGGGAGGGGACCGCAATATCAATAAACATGTCGAGATCGCCCGGCACGAAATGCACGGCACGCTTGAGGAGATCGTGAACGCATGCGCCAGGCTTGTAAAATCGGGCGGCAAGGTGGCGATGGTGCACCGTCCTTCCCGGCTGATCGAAATCATCCATTCGTTCACGCGCGCCAAGCTGGAACCGAAGCGCATTCGTTTCGTTCACCCGCGCGCGGAAGAGGCGGCGAATATGGTGCTCGTCGAAGCGATGCGGGACGCCAAGCCGGATGTGAAGGTACTGCCTCCGTTAATCGTCTATAATAGTAAGAAGGAATACAATGCGGAGCTCATGCACATCTACTATGGGGATAATCCGGCGGGAAAGAAGGATCATGAAGGATGACGATGCAGGTGCAAAAAAGCTTCGGCGGAGGCGCCGGATCGACGGGGCAAGGAACGTTGTATGTAGTCGGCACGCCCATCGGCAACCTGGAGGATATGAGTTTTCGGGCGATTCGCACGCTGCGGGAAGCGGATCTCATCGCTGCCGAGGACACACGGCAAACCCGGAAGCTGCTGACTCATTTTGAAATCGGGACGAAGCTGGTCAGCTATCATGAGCACAACAAAGCGGCCAGCGGTCCGGAGTTGATCAGGCTGCTGAAGGAAGGAAGCTCGGTGGCGCTCGTGAGTGACGCCGGATTGCCTGCCATCTCCGATCCGGGAGCGGATCTTGTTCGCGATGCGGCTGCACTGGAAATACCGGTCGTACCCATACCCGGGCCGAATGCCGCTTTATCGGCGCTGATCGTATCGGGTCTGCCGACGGAAAGATTCCAATTCGCGGGTTTTCCGCCGCGTGAGCCCAAGGTTTTGATCCGATGGCTCGAGGAGTTGAAGCATTGTACGGAAACCCTGCTTTTTTACGAGGCCCCTCATCGGATTAAGAAGACGTTGCGTGCCATGCTGGACGTATGGGGAGACCGGCGAATCGCGCTCGTACGGGAATTGACGAAACGGCATGAAGAGACGGCTCGCGGCACGATCGCGGAGGCGCTGGAACTATTGGAGCGGCATCCCCCGCGGGGCGAATATTGTTTGGTTGTCCACGGCGCGGATCCATCGGCTATGGCGGCAAGCGGCGATGGTCCGGCGAACGACCGGTGGTGGGAAAATCTAACGGTTACCGCGCATGTGTGGCATTATGAGTCCGAATCCGGCGACCGGAAGGAAGCGATGAAGAAAGCGGCGGCGGATAGGGAAGTAACCAAGAGGGAGATTTACAATGCGTACATAGCGGAAACGGCGGAGCGTGAACAGTCGGAACCGGAGGGCTGACCGAAGGGGGTTGTTTGTCCGGCCGGAAGCCGAAAAAAGACAAAAAAGGGCCTTCCCGGCCGGGTTCTAGCACAGGAAGGCAATAAGGAGTATAAAAAAGGTTAGAATTAACTTGGCAGGATGTTTCTATTATAACTTATATTTCGGAATTTGATAACCTATTTCTTTCCGGCAGTATCCGAAATCCGCAAATCCTTAATTAATTAAATTATTTCGCAACCGGTGCCGGCAGTTCCGATATGCATTCATTGCAAACGATTTTGCCCTTGAAATAAGTGACGTTCTCCGCGTTGCCGCAGAAAATACAGGCCGGCTCATATTTCTTGAGCATAATGCGCTCGCCGTCCACGTAGATTTCCAGAGCGTCCTTCTCTCCAATGCCGAGCGTACGGCGCAATTCGATCGGAATGACGACGCGGCCCAATTCATCAACTTTACGTACGATACCGGTGGATTTCATCATGATCTATCTTTCCCCTCTCAAAATATGGTTCTACAATATTCGACACAATTTTACTTTTTTATTTTTACCATCGTACCAACCATTCCCATAATAGTCAACCGTAATTTAAGGAATTGAATTTCTTTTATCATCCAAATTCCTATGTATATGGGTAATGTCGAAAGATATTTGGTAAAAATCGACACAAAACCTGGAAGATTAAATACGACACCATTCGACAAAATCGAAAATTTTACCCAGTGTTTGAATCACTATTTCCAATCCAAGAGGTGATGGGCGTGCGTTACGATTTGGCTGAAGAAAAGGTATTTAAAGATCCGGTTCATAAGTATATCTATGTGCAGGATCGGACCATCTGGAATTTGATCAATACGAAGGAATTCCAACGGCTTCGCCGTATCCGTCAGCTGGGCACCTCCTATTTGACGTTTCATGGCGCGGAACACAGCCGCTTCTCCCACTCGCTCGGCGTATACGAAATAACGCGCAAAATCATATCGCAATTCGAGCGAAGCCGGTACGCCGACTGGCCGGAGGAGGAACGCCTTTTATGCCTCTGCGCATCCCTTTTGCACGATGTCGGTCATGGCCCCTTTTCCCATTCGATCGAAGACGTTTTCGACACCCATCATGAAGCCTGGACCTGCCGTATTATATTAGAAGAAACAGAAGTGAACCGCATCTTGCGAACGGTATCTCCGGACTTCCCCGAACGGGTCGCTTCGGTCATTTGCAAAACGTACGACAAGCCGATCGTCGTTAGTCTGATCTCCAGCCAAATGGATGCCGACCGCATGGATTATCTGCTTCGCGATGCATACTATACGGGCGTCAACTACGGCATGTTCGATTTGGACCGTATCCTTCGTGTGCTGCGGCCTTACCAGGGTCGCATTGTGGTGAAGGAAAGCGGCATGCACGCCGTAGAGGACTATCTGATGTCGCGTTACCAAATGTATTGGCAGGTGTACTTCCATCCAGTCACCCGTAGCTCGGAAATCATTCTTCGCCAAATTTTTCGCAGAGCGAAGGAGCTTTATGCGGGTAGTTACGGATTTTTGTCGAAGATGCCCGATGCGCTCGTTTCTTTATTCGAGGGCACGCTTGACGTGAATGGCTATTACCGGCTGGATGAAGCGCTCGTTCAGACCGTGTTCATGCAATGGATCCAGGAGCGGGACGAGCTGCTTGCGGAGCTGTGCCGCCGCTTTCTGCACCGCAGGCTTTATAAATACGTTACGATGGACCACCGCGACGAAGCGTTCTGGTCACGAATACGCCACGCTTTCAGGTCTGCGGGACTTCACCCGGATTACCATCTGGAGATTGATTACCCGTTCGATCTTCCGTATCATGTATACCGACCCGGTACAACCGAAGGAGAGAACAAGCCGCCTATTCTGATGCTCGGCGACCAGGACAAATTGGAGGATATCTCCGCCATGTCCGACATCATCCGTTCGATCGCCGGGTTGCACAGAGGCAAGTTTCACCTCTATTACCCAAGAGAGACGCTAATGAAACACAAAAATCATTTCGACACAGAAATTCGACAATTTTTCGAGCTTTGACAATCGGTATATGCAGGGAGGGAAACGTTGCGACATGCTTATCGACACTCACACTCATTTGGATTCCCCGAAATTCGACAACGACCGGGAAGCGGTCATTGCCCGGGCCGTTGAAGCCGGCGTGGGCAAGATGATCAATATCGGTTTCGATCGGGAGACGATTCCGACGACGATGGCGCTGGCGGATCGATATGATTTTATTTACGCAGCCGTCGGCTGGCATCCTGTGGAGAGCATACAAATGCGCGAGGGTGATCTCGAATGGATAGAGGAACTGTGCAAACACGAGAAGGTGGTGGCGATCGGGGAGATCGGATTGGACTACCATTGGGACACCTCACCGAAAGAAGTGCAGCATCGCGTGTTCCGCGAACAAATCCGGCTGGCCAGGAAGATCGGCAAGCCGATCGTGATTCATAACCGAGACGCGCATGAAGATATCGTCCGGATTTTGCGGGAGGAGAAGGCGTCGGAGGTCGGAGGGGTGATGCACTGCTTCTCGGGAAGTTGGGAGACGGCTAAGCAATGCCTGGATATGAATTTCTATATTTCTTTCGGAGGACCGGTTACGTTCAAAAATGCGAGGGTACCGAAGGAGGTTCTCGGCAAAGTGCCGCTCGACCGGATTTTGGTGGAAACGGATGCGCCATACCTGGCTCCCGAGCCTTACAGAGGCAAACGGAACGAGTCCGGACACGTGGTTTATGTGGCCGAGGCTGCGGCCGAAATTGTGGGCATAAGCCGAAACGAACTTGAGACGATCACCACGGAAAATGCCAAAAACTGTTTTGGGTTTCGGTGATTTTGATCACGAAAGGGAGAATTCGAGATCTATCCGGTGAAAAAAGTAATCTTTGTTTGCGAAATTGCAGCTTTTTTACGGGATTTTCCGGAAATAAGCTATATATCGTCTTTAAAGCGTTCTTTACAATGTAGGTCTAAAGGCTGTATGATTTTCCTCAGAGCTTGATGTTGTATCCCATTTCCAGATCGCTTAATCTCCATTCGGAGAGCGGGGGAACCGATACGGCGCTACGCCAACCCACAGCGGACACGTCGTATATGAATTCTTCTTGGGGTGAATTTTTGCAACGATCCATATTTAGGATCCGAGCGAAATAGGGCAACTCTCATGTCCGAACCCGACAGCTAACCTCGCAAGCGTACATAGAGAGGTCGTCTCGTGCATCCACATTTCCCAATGTGAATCTTTGTCTTCCGCGGAAGCCACGAAGGATCCTCTGTCGTCGGCTTCTTTTATTTTGCGAATATCGCAGAATGCCTCGACATAGGGTTACAGGGGAGGTGGACCGAACGGGCGTATCTCTGGGGGCAGGGCGTGCGTGCTGTTCGGCGCATGAAAATAACATATAGTCGCGTCAAAGACAATCATGCATCACTCTATGACGGCGGGGCTATGAAGGAGGACCGAAGAAGTGGGTGTGTTCCGGGTATTGGAATCCCATGGGCAACGATCATCCAGCATGACTTTCGCGTTGCGATGGAAGCATGGAAACTTGCGTTTGATTCTGCTTAGCGCTATTATCTCAATCGCTATGACTTTCATGTTGTTGGTGTTGGTGTACGGAACGGCTGACAAAAGCGTCTCCGTAGTATTGAATGGACAAGAAACCGTTGTTTCAACCAAGCAATGGTCCCTTCAACGCCTATTGGATGAACAAGCCATCACGATCGGACCTAACGATCAGGTATCGATGCCACTCAGCGCGGCCGTCAAAGACGGCGACCGGATCGTTGTCGATCAAGCGGTGCAAGTGACGGTGAAGGCGGATGGAAAGGCTGAAACGTTCTACACGACGGCAAGAACGGTGGGAGCGGCGATCGGGCAAACCGATATAAGTATCCGTGCGCAGGATAAGGTATATCCATCCTTGAATACGGAGCTCAAAAGCCGAATGAACGTAACGGTAGTGCGGATCGACAAGCAGCTTGCGGAGACCGAGCACGTACTGCCGTTCACGGTAGTCAAGAAAAACGATCCGAACTTGGACACCGGCAAAACGAAGGTTGTTCAGAAAGGCCGGCAAGGCCTGATCGTCAAAAAGTTCGAGAAGACGTTCGCGGACGGCAAGCTGGTGGAAACCAAGCTGCTGACCAAGTTTATGGAGACGTCGAAGCGGGATCAGATTGTGGCTGTCGGTACGAAGAAGCCGGAGCCGGAAGTTGTTGTGCTGTCGGCAAAGTCGCCCGAAACGGCGGCCGTCTCGAAGCAGGGCGTTTCGTTCAAGGCGAAGAAGGTGCTGAAGAACGTGACCTTAACCGCCTATACGGCGGGCGTGGAATCAACCGGAAAGAGCAAAAGCGATCCCGAATTCGGGATTACGGCATCCGGCGCCAAGGTAAAAGAAGGCCGTACGATTGCCGTCGATCCGAAGGTCATTCCGATCGGCTGGTGGGTATACATCGAGGGCATCGGCTTCCGCCGTGCGGAGGATACCGGCAGCGCGGTCAAAGGCAACAAGATCGACGTTTACTATGACAGCAGGCAGTATGCTTTGAAGTTCGGCAGGAAAAAAGGCTTTACGGTATACGTGTTAGGTCCGAATAAGCCGACCGCGGCCTAATAACAGGCTGTACAGCCGTTCGGCAACTCGTGATTAATCCTATGAGACTGACGGGATTTTATGCCTGTCCCAACCTCTATGCGCGGCCGCTCTTTTCGGGCGGCTTCGGTAGAGGTTTTTATCTTGTTGGCCATGTATAGCTTTAGACGATCGAGGTCACCCTTAGGTTGCAGCGAAGCCGCGCTTCGGGAAAGGAAATTTCTGCAATGCTGAAAGAAGTTATTGTCGTTGAGGGGAAAGGCGATACCGCAGCGATTAAAAGGGCCGTCGACGCGGATACGATTGAGACCGGAGGCTCGGCGGCGGGCGAAGAGGTGCTTCGGCGGATCGAGCTCGCGGCGGAGCGGAGGGGCGTCATTATTTTCACCGATCCGGATCATGCGGGCGAACGGATTCGGCGTATTGTGGCCGCCCGCGTGCCGGGCTGCAAGCATGCCTTTCTTCCGCAGGAAGAGGCGACGTACAAGGGGGACATCGGCATCGAGCATGCGGCGCCCGGAGCGATCAGGCGGGCATTAGCCTCGGTGCGCTCCGAGGCGGCCTCCAAGGACGGCGGCGAAGTGACATGGGACGATATGATCGCCGCCGGCTTGATCGTTCACCCCGATGCGGCCGCCCGCAGGCTGGCGCTCGGGAAGCTGCTCGGAATCGGGTATGCGAACGGCAAACAGTTCCACAAGCGCTGCACGGTGTTCCGCATCTCCAGGGAGGAGTTCGGACAAGCGGTGTCGGCCATGGAAGCGGGCAAGGAGAGAGGAGACGAACGATGACGGATGAGCGGCGCGGGGCGGCGGTCCCTGAGGTTTCCTCCCCGAAGCGGACGAAGGACATCATTGCCAAGTACGGCTTCCAATTCAAGAAAAGCCTCGGCCAAAATTTTCTTATCGACGGCAATATTTTAGGTAATATCGTAGAGGCCGCCGAATTGGATAAAAGCAAGGGCGCGCTCGAGATCGGACCCGGCATCGGCGCACTCACCGAACGGTTGGCCAAGACGGCGGGCGCCGTCACGGCCGTCGAAATCGACCAACGACTCATCCCGATCCTTCGGGAGGTGCTCGCGCCTTACGATAATGTGAGCGTCGTCCACGGGGACGTGCTCAAGCTTGATCTGAAGGCGATCATCGCCGAACGGTATAAAGGCGTGAATCCGATCAGCGTGGTCGCCAATCTTCCTTATTACGTAACGACGCCTATCCTGATGAAGCTGCTTGAGGATCGGCTGCCGCTCGAACATATCGTCGTCATGATTCAGAAAGAGGTCGCGGAGCGTATGGCGGCAAAGCCCGGCGGCAAGGATTACGGCAGCTTGAGCATCGCCGTCCAGTACTATAGCGAGCCGCAAATCGTCTGCGCGGTTCCCCATACCGTATTCATTCCGCAGCCGAACGTCGATTCGGCCGTCATCAAGCTGACGCTGCGCGATCGGCCGCCTGTCGATGTCGAGGACGAATCGCATTTTTTCCGCATCGTGCAAGCCTCGTTCGCCCAGCGTAGGAAGACGCTCGCCAACAACTTGTCCCTCTTATTCGGCAAAGAACGCCGCGAAGAGACGGCGGAGCTGCTGCAAGCGTGCGGCGTCGATCCCGGACGAAGAGGAGAAACGCTGTCGCTGGCGGAATATGCGCGCATCAGCAACGCGCTGCTCGCCAAAGGCTGGCCGATATAATCGGCCGGCCTTTTGTTGTGCGCCACGCTCACCAACCCTGGCGTTCTCCCATAGGATAGACGAAGAGGTGATTTGGCCCATGAGACAAGGGGACTTTGTCGTGCGTAAATCTTACGGCGGCGACGTGTTGTTCCGGATTGACGGGTTCGTGCGGCATTCGGCAATCCTGAAGGGAACAGACTATCGGCTGCTGGCCGATGCGCCGTTCTCGGACCTGGAGGTCGTCGACGACCCGGAGTCGACCGGCGCTGTCCGCGAGGTGCGGGTGAAGGAGCATGAAACGATGAGGCGCTTCCAACGACAAACTCAACGGCTGCATGAAGAGCGGGAGGGAGAACCGGCGGGAAGGGGGACGCCGCCGACTGCCGACATGTATTTCGATGTGCCGGGTAGAGTGCTGCATTTGGACGGCGACGGCTTGTACATGCGTAAAAGCATGCAGCTGTACGGCCAGCTTCGCGTGCCCGCGCACGGTGTGCATGCGCATGAATCGCAAATGCCGGATCTGCTGCGCCGGCTGCTTCCCCGAATCCAACCGGATATCGTCGTCATAACCGGACATGACGGCGTCCTGAAACATCCGCCCGGCGGCGTCGAGGACACGGCGCACCGGCCGCAGGAAGGGTTTCAACATCTCAGCAGCTACAAAAATTCGCTTAATTTTGTGAATGCCGTGCGGGTGGCGCGCGAGTATGACCGGAACCGCGACAGCTTGGTCGTGGTGGCCGGCGCTTGCCAATCCCATTTTGAAGCGCTGCTGCAAGCCGGTGCGAATTTCGCCAGCTCGCCCGGCCGTATTTTGATCCATGCGCTCGATCCGGTATATATCGCCGTGAAGGCGAGCCACACGTCCATCCGCGATACGATCAGCCTGGCGGATATCGTGAGGGGAACGATCAGCGGAGCGGAAGGCGTCGGGGGCATTGAAACGATGGGGAAACACCGCATTGGCCTGCCCAGGCCGAAAACGGTGCAGAAGGCGGCTCTAATGTAAGCCGTGAACCGGCAGGAATGGTTAGAGAAGATTTTTAATGAAAGAGCTAATTGCGATGTCCGGCAAGCCGGACGGGACAAGGGAAGCGGGAT
>NZ_CAUPYC010000089.1:0-15055 GCF_963515335.1 uncultured Paenibacillus sp.
CTCTTTCTCCTACTGCCCCGTCCGCCAGCTGCGCCGAGCCGATCGCGCCTTCCGCTACATGCCGGCCTTCGATCACGCCCTGCGCGATGTGCGCCGAGCCGACCGTGCCTTCAGCCAGCTCCTGCGCGCCGACCGCGCGGAACGCGAGCTGACGGGCGCCGATTGCTTCGTCCGCGATATGCCTTCCTTCGATTGCGCCATCCGTCAAATGAACGGCGCCGATCGAGCCCTCGGCGATATGACCGCCCGTTACGGCGCCGTCGGCGATCAGTTCATGAGTAATGGAATGCCGAATAAGGTGGCCGGCCGCGATCGAGCGTTCCGCAATTTTGGCAAAGGTTACGGCGCCGTCGGCCAAGTGGCGTTCGGAAACGCACTCCGCCGCAAGCTGCGCCGAGCCGACGCTGTTTCCGGCCAACCGGTCTCCTCCGACCGAGCCCGCCGCGAGCTTCACGCCGGGTATCGAACCGTCCGGAAGGCGTCCCGGCGTCAACGGCCCGTCGGCAAGATGCGCCGTCGTAATGGCGCCCTTGCGAATGTGGTAACCTTGGATCGCTTCCGGACGGATATGCTTGCCGGCGATGGTCTCGAGCATCAAATGCTCGGTTCCGACCGACTGGGCCGCAAGCTTCGACGAAGCGACGGCCCCATCCTGCAGCGATTCCATCCCGACCGACAACGCCTCCAAATGTTCGCTTCCCACCGATTGCTTCGCTAATTGAAGCCCGCCGACCGAGCCAGGGGCCAAATGCTTCTTTTCCACCGATCCGGCCGTCAGATGGCGCGCCTCCACGGCTTGATCCTGCAGCTGCCCGCTTCCGATCGATCCGGCCTGAAGCTGCGCGTGCCCCACCGCCTGCGGTGCAATTTTGCTTTCCGTTACGGACGCATCTCCCAAATGAAGCTCATGCACGGCTCCGAGTCCGATATGGATGCCGAGAACCGATTGATCGGACAGATGCCGGCTCTGAATCGCCTCATCCGCGATATTGTCCGGATCGACCGCACCTTTGGCAAGCGAGCGCCGACCGATGGAAGCCGGCTTGATATGCTCCGAACCGACTGCGTCCTTTGCCAAACGGCTGCCGGTCACCGCTTCCTCCCGCAGCTGCTCCGGGCCGACGGAGGAAGGCGCAAGATGGGCGGCCGTGACGGATTGGGAAGCAAGCTGTCCGGAGCCGACGGATGCGGGAGCAAGCTTATCCGCGGTTACGCTCGCGGCCGCCAGTTTGGCCGAAGTGACCGCCCAATCGGTCAGCTTGTCGGTGGACACGCTTTCCGGCGACAGCTTGAGCGAATTCACCGCATGGTCGGCCAGGTGGTACGCGAACACGGCACCCGCCGCCAGATGCCGCTCATTTACCGCGCCGTGCGCCAGCTTGGCCGCGGCGACCGCTCCATCCTTCAGCGCATCCGTCCCGACCGCCCCGTCGCTTAGGTGAACGTCTTCGACGGACTCCGATTGCAAATGACGGGCGGCAATCGAGCCGTCGGCAATCGATTCGGCCGTCACGGCGTTCGTCGTTAAATGATACGGCCGCAGCGAGCCGGGCGCCAGCTTCTCGAAGGTGACCGCCCCGTCGGCCAGATGCCGGGTCAGCACTTGGCCGTCGGCGATCGCTTCCGCCCTGACGCTGTGCTCCGCCAGCTTCGCATCGGAGACGGAGCCGTCGGCGATCTGCGCCATTCCGACCGCGCCCGCCCCGATGTGCTCTTCCAGCACCGACAGCGGCGCGAGCTTGTCGCTTCCAACGGATGCCTGCTCCAGATGGCGGCCCGCCACGGAGGAAGGCCGCAAATGCTCGCCGTCGATCGAGCCTGTCGTTATATGGCGTCCCGAGATGCTCTCGTCCGCCAGCTTCTCGCCCGTTACGCTCGATCGTCCCAAATGGCGCGTCAGCACGGAATCGTCGGCAAGCTTTTGCGCGATGATGCTCTGGTCCGCGATTTTGGAGCTGGTGACCGCATGCTCGACGAGCTTTACGGTCGATACCGATTGATCCGCGAGCTTGGCGGAAGTAATCAGCAAATCCGGCAAATGGGACGCCCCGATCTCACCGGGTGCGATGTGGCTTCCTTGAACCGACTCGGGGGCCAGATGTTCCGGACCTACGGCTCCGGCTGCCAGATGCTCCGCGCCCACGCTTCCCTGCTGAAGCGCCCGGCTTGCGACGGAGCCCTCGGCGAGATGCAAGGCGGAGACGGCGTCCGGAGCCAAGTGCTTTCCCTCCAGCACCCCCAATGCGACGTGCTGGGACAAAAGCGCACCGTCCTTCAAATGAACGGAATCAACGGCTCCCGCCCGGATTTTCTCGCTCGTAACCGCATGCTCGCGCAGCTTGGAGGCGGTGACGGCGCCGTCAGCCAGCTTGGAGGTATCCACCGTTTCATTGCCGAGATGCTCGCTCCGCACCGCGCCGCTGCTGATTTTGTCGCCGGTCACCGCCCGGTCCTGAATCAGCTCCGTCGTGACGATCGCATCGCGCAGATGCTTCGATTCGATCGAGCCCTCGGCAATCTTGTCGGGACCAATTGTCCGGTCGGCCAGCTTTTCCGTCGTAATGCTGCCGTCCCGCAGTTTCTCTCCGCCGATGGACCGGTCGAGCAGCTTGCTGCCCGACACCGAGCGCGGGGCCAGATGATCGCCGGTGATCGTTTCCGACCCGATTTTGGAACCGGTAACCGCTCCGTCGGCTATTTTAATGCTTTCCACGGCAAAGTCGCCCAGCGTATGCGTGACGATGGTGCCCGCTTTCAACCGTGAACCGTCGATCGAACCGCGCGCGATTTTCTCGTTCGTAACGGCCTCGTCCGCCAAATCGTCGGTATAGACGATCGGAGCCGGCTTGAACGGCAGCCTTTTCTCCTCCAGCTTCTCGATTTTTTCGGCCCGCGCCTCCTCCGCCATCGCTTCGATGAGGTTCGCTTCCTGAAGCTTCTGCTCCTCGCTCTCCTCGATCGCTTGAGCAACCTTGTCAGGCGGAACGACGGTTTCCGGCTCGGCCGCCGGCGCAGCGGCGTGAAGCTCCGCTCTCGCACGATGCGGCGTTCCGGCCGCGCCCGCGGACGGTTTCGGCTTCGACTCGTCCAGCCACTGCAGCTCCGAAGTATTCGGATTATCGACGTAAAAGAGCGGTTTTCGCCCTCTGACGTTTCTCCTTTTTCTGCTTTTCGCCATAGCCCTCTCCTTCTCGCACCTAAGTTATCCGTATCATATGCATTCACCTATAGGCAGGTCACCTTTCATGGGCGAAGAAAATGACAGCGGCTGGCGAATTGCGTTGTGCGACTGTGTTGTGCGTGGACGCCTGCCTATACGTTTCCGGATTACAATGACGGTCGGGCGGGACTCGGCGAGTCGAGGCGGGCGGCGGCTGCAAGCCGGTTTTGCGGGTTGGAGCGGCGGTGGCGGGCCGAGCGGGAGCTGCAAGCCGGGTATTGCGGGTTGGAGCGATTTGTGTCGGGTTCCGGCGTTGCTGCCCCCGCAAACCGCGGCAATTTACGAAAAACGCCCGCCGTTACGGCGGACGCTTGACGCATATCCTTATTCCGCTTGCGCGCTACGGTGCGCGGCATGCCACAGCGAGCCGACTCCGCCGCCCGTAGGCACGGCCTGCGCGATCGCCTTGGACACAAAAGCCTTGGCGCCCCGCACCGCTTCCTCCACGGCCAGCCCGCGCGCGCGATAGGCGGTTATTGCGGCCGACAGCGTGCAGCCGGTTCCGTGCGTATGGCGGGTCGGAACGAACGGCGAACGGAGCACGCGCACCAAACCGCCGCCGCCGACCAGCACGTCCGCACACTCGGTGCGGGCCTCCGCTCCCGGAAGGTGGCCCCCCTTCACAAGCACGTGCTCCGGCCCCAGCAGCCGGATTTGGCGGGCCGCATCGGCCATGTCGGACTCATCGCGAATCGCTCCTTCCGGCAAGCCGAGCAAGGCGCACGCCTCCGGCACGTTCGGCGTAACGATCTCGGCCATCGGCAGGAGCCGGCGAATCATCGCCGCCACCGCCTCCGCGCGAAGCAGCGAAGCGCCGCCTTTGGCGATCATGACCGGGTCGACGGTCAGCCTCCGCACCGCATAGCGGTCGAAAACGCCGCACACCGCCTCCACGACCTCGGCCGAGAAAAGCATGCCCGTCTTGACCGCATCGGCGCCGATGTCCGACAGTACCGCTTCCGCTTGGGCCGCGACAGCCGCAGGCTCCATAGGGTGAACGCCGTGCACGCCGAGGCTGTTCTGAACCGTTACCGCCGTCAGTGCGCTCATGCCGAACACTCCCAGCTCCTGCATCGTTTTCAGATCCGCCTGAATACCCGCGCCGCCGCCGGAATCGGAGCCCGCCACCGTCAGCGCGCGGGGAAATCCAGCCTCCCCGGTCATACCGGCAGTCCCCCCGCCAATGCAAGGGTGAACCGGCCCGGCGAGAACGGGGCGAGCTCGGTCCGGTCCGCTTTGCCGTCCAGCAGGTCCGCCACAGAGGCCCCCGTAGCCGGGCTCAGCAAGATGCCGTTGCGGTAATGCCCCGCCGCAATCACAACATGAGGCGCTTCCGCCAATTGTCCGAGCAATGGCCAACCGTCCCTCGTGGCAGGCCGCAGCCCCGCCCAGCGGTGAATAAGAGGCTTATCCGCCAGAAAAGGAAAAGCTTTCGGCCCCGAACGCACCAGCCGGCCGATCCCTTTCTCGGTTACGGCGGTGTCAAAGCCCGCGACATCCTCCGAAGCGCCGCAAACCAGCGTGCCGTTGCCCTTGGAGGTCCAATACGCCTGCGGCGAGAACACCATGTGCCGGACAACGCCGACGGGAAGCTCATAGGCGCATATTTGGCCGCGGATCGGATGAACCGGAAAATGCAGCCCGAACCAGCGCCCGAGCGCTCCGGTCCAGGCGCCGGTGCATACGACCAGCCGATCGCCAGCGATGTCCCCTCTCGCTTCGGTCGATACGGTTACACCCGGCGCCGATGTGAGCCGAACGTCCGTTACGGCGCCGCAATGATCCGCGATGTGGATGCCCCTGCTCCTGCAGGCATCCTCCAGCGCAGACACCAGATCCGGCGCGTAAACATGGCTTTCCCGCGGACAGTAGAGTGCCGCTTCAACGTTCGGCGACAGCAGCGGCTCCAGCTCCCTGAGCCGGGAACCCTCCACGATTTCCGCTTCCGCGCCGAACCGGTTCTGCCACAGCAGACGGGTCCGTAGCGGAGACAAATCCGCCTCGTGATAAACGATGTTCAGGCTGCCGGAAGGAATCCGCTCGATCCGGCGTCCCGACGCTTCTTCGATTTCCTCAAGCCATTGTGGATAACGACGCAGACTGTCCAGGCATAGCCGAAAAAAAGCGTCGGGCTGCTCCGTGTTTTCCGAATACGGGGCAAGCATGCCCGCCGCCGCACCCGATGCTTGCCCGCCCGGCTTGCCCGTCTCCACGACCGTCACCTTGTAACCGCGCCCCGCCGCTTCAAAGGCGCAAGAAAGACCGACTATCCCGCCGCCGAGCACGATAACCTTGTCCGTCATCCCGTCAACCGCCCTTCGCGCCGCTGCTGTCCCCGCTGCTGCCGCTCCCGCTGCCGATGCCCGCGCCGGCGGCGGCACGCTCAAGCCGCAATTCGCCGCCCAGGTCGACCGGCAGCGCATCCGGCACGCCTGCCGCCGAGCTGCTCGCCGACGCATAGGGCCGCTTCGGAATCCGTCCCGCCGCACGGGACAGGCGGCCCGCTTCAAAGGCATTCGCCATCGCCCGGGCCATGGCGATCGGGTCGCGCGCTTTGGCGACCGGCGTATTGACGAGAATGCCGGCCGCCCCAAGCTCGCCCGCCTGCGCGGCGTCCGCCGCCGAGCCGAGGCCCGCGTCGACGATGACCGGCACGCGCGCCGATTCGGCGATCAAGCCGAGGTTATAAGGATTAAGAATGCCGAGGCCGGTGCCGATCGGCGACCCGCCCGGCATGACGGCGGCCGCGCCCGCATCCGCAAGATACCTGCATAGAATCGGATCGTCGGACGTGTAAGGCAGCACCGTAAAACCGTCGTTTGCCAACGCCTCGGTCGCCCGCAGCGTCTCGATCGGGTCGGGAAGCAGCGTCCGCGGATCGGCGCTGATTTCCACCTTGATCCAGTCGCCGAGTCCGGCGGCCCGCGCCAGCCGGGCGATCCGAACCGCTTCCGCCGCGTTCGTCGCGCCGGACGTATTCGGCAAGTAAGTCAAAGGCCGATCCTCCAGATGCTGCAGCACCGCATCGTCCTCGACGCCGTCCAGGTTCACGCGCCGTACGGCGAACGTCACGACCTCCGCGCCGCACGCATCCAGCGCCTGCTGCATGACGGCCGGGCTCGGAAACCGTCCGGTTCCGAGAAACAGCCGGGAACGCAGCGTTTTTCCGCCGATTACGAGCCTATCCATTACGGGCTCTTCCCTCGTCATCGCCACTTCAACCCCCTCCCACAAAATGAATCAGCTCCAGCGAAGCCCCGCTCCGGAGCGGGGTGCGATCCCATGCCCCGCGCTGTACGATTTCACCGTCCAGCTCCGCGACAATACGTTTGTCCCCGAGGCCGTACGATTCGATCAACTGACGCAGAGAGCCGGGCCGAACACGCTCCTCCCGGCCGTTGATCCGCACTGCGATCGAGCCGTCCGAGCCATCGTCGGAGCCGATACCGGAACCTGATCCGAAACCTGATTCGGATTCTGAGCCTGAGCCGGCGCTCGTAACCATGCCAAAACCCGCATCGGCTCCTTGCGCCCCGACAGCCGCCTGAATCTTCGCCTTGAACGTACGGCAAACACCGGCCGGATCCGGGCTCCCGACAATCGCCGACACCGCGCACAGCCTCGTCGCCCCGGCAGCCAGCACTTCTTCCGCGTTATCCGGAGTAATCCCGCCGATCGCCACCCACGGAATGCGAATTTCCGCCGCAACCTGCCGAACGTAAGATGTCGTCACCGCCTGCCTGCCGGGCTTCGTGCCGGTCGGGAACACGGGACCGACGCCGATATAATCGGCTCCGGCAAGCTCGGCCTCCCTCGCCTGCCCGACGGCATGCGTCGAGATCCCGATGATGCGGTCCGGACCAAGCCGTCTTCTGGCTTCCGCAATCGGCATATCCTCCTGGCCGAGATGCACGCCGTCGGCATCCGACGCAATGGCGATATCAAGATGGTCGTTCACGATAAACGGCACGCCGTATCGCCTGGTCAACTCGCGAAGCGCCCGCGCCTTCTCCAGAAGCTCGCCGGGCGCCGCGGTCTTGTCGCGAAGCTGCAAGATATCGGCGCCTCCGGCCAAGGCGGCTTCCATCACCTCTATCATCGACCGCCCGGGATGATTGTTTTCACCTGTGATGACATAGAGGGAAAAATCACGTTCCAACGCCATGTCGAATGCCAGCCTCCCTCTCCGTTTCATAATCGTTCACGTATTCGCCGCATAGACGAACCGCCTCCGCAATGTCCGAAGTGCCTTGAACAAGTACGCGCCCATCCGGAAAAAGAACAAGCCGAACGCCCCCGTCAAGCGACGCCCGGAGCAAATAAGGATTGCGGTCGACGGCGACGCCCGCGGACAGCCAGCGGCGTTCAAAAGCGTCCAGCTCCAGCGGCCGGCCTGTCGTCACCTGCACCGTATCGCGTCCGCACAGGGCCGCCGCGGCGAAGCTTTGTCTTGTGTCGCCGCTTCCCGCCGCGCGACCGCTGCTATCCGCCTCTCGGTCGACGCTTCCCGCTTCCCGGTCGACGCCGCCTACCGCCCGACCGCCGCTTGCGGTCACCCGGTCGCGGCGATCCGCGGGCTCCCGATCGCCGCCTGAGGGCGCATCGCGTTCCACCGATGCCGGCCGTTCCCCGCCGCATACGGGGCAATCCGGCTGCGGCGCGGGCAGCCTCATCTCGCGAACCGCAAAAGGCCACAGCGCCGCCGAAAGCCAGGTGCCGCGCATCGCCTCACGCCTGCCGGCGAGCCACTTCAACGCTTCACCCGCCTGAAGCGCGGCTACGAGCTCGACCGCCGGCGAAATCACGCCCGCCGTATCGCACGTCTCGCCATCGCCGCCGTCCTCTCCGCCGATCACGCAGCGCAGGCATGCCGTCTCGCCGGGAATAAACGCCGCGCTCATTCCCTGCGCGCCGGTCACACCGCCGTACAGCAACGGAATGCCGCGGCTGTAGCAGGCATCGTTCAACGCAAGCCTGGCCGCCGCATTATCCGTCCCGTCAAGCACGAGATCCACGCCCCTCGTGAGCTCCGACGCTTCCCGCCGGCCGACGTCGGCCACATGCTCCTCAACCGTCACGGCGCTGTTGATGCCGCGCAATCTGCGGGCCGCCGCGACGGCTTTCGGCAGCGCCAGCCGCGCGTCCTCCTCGTCGAACAGCACCTGCCGCTGCAGGTTGCTCGGCTCGACGTAATCGCGGTCCGCGAGCCGGACCAGCCCGACGCCGGCGCGAACCATATGCTGCGCCAGCGAGGCGCCTAGCGCCCCGGCGCCCACTATCAGCACCGCGGCTTCGCCCAGCCGGCGCTGTCCGCTTTCGCCGATCGGCGCAAACCGGATTTGGCGGGAGTAACGCTCGCGCCATTCCGCAGCCGGTTCTTCCATCCCCGTCAAACCGGCCGCGGCCTCACGCATAAATTTTGCCGCCTCCGGCCTTGAACGACTCCGACTGCTCCTTCATCCCGGCCGCAATCGCTTCTTCGGTGTCGAGGCCGTTCTTTTCCGCGTAGTCGCGGATGTCCTGGGTAATCCGCATGCTGCAGAACTTAGGCCCGCACATCGAGCAGAAATGCGCCGACTTCGCCGCTTCCGCCGGCAGCGTCTCGTCGTGATAGGACATCGCCCGCTCCGGATCGAGCGACAGATGGAACTGGTCGCGCCAGCGGAACTCGAACCTCGCCTTGGACAGCGCATCGTCGCGCATCCGCGCGCGCGGATGCCCTTTGGCGAGGTCTGCCGCGTGGGCCGCGATTTTGTAGGCGATCACGCCGTCCTTGACGTCCTCTTTGTTCGGCAGGCCAAGGTGTTCTTTCGGCGTTACGTAGCAGAGCATCGCGGTGCCGAACCAACCGATCATCGCGGCGCCGATCGCCGACGTAATGTGGTCGTAGCCCGGCGCGATATCGGTCGTCAGCGGTCCGAGCGTGTAGAACGGCGCTTCGCCGCACACCTCCATCTGGCGGTCGACGTTCTCCTTGATCAGATGCATCGGCACATGGCCGGGTCCCTCGATCATTACCTGCACATCGTGCTTCCAGGCGATTTGCGTCAGCTCGCCGAGCGTATCCAGCTCCGCGAACTGCGCCTCGTCGTTCGCATCGGCGATCGAGCCCGGCCGCAGGCCGTCGCCCAGCGAGAACGTCACGTCGTAGGCTTTCATGATCTCGCAAATCTCTTCAAAATGCGTATACAGGAAGTTCTCCTTGTGGTGCGCCAGGCACCAGGCCGCCATAATCGAGCCGCCGCGCGAGACGATGCCGGTCACCCGCTTTGCCGTCAGCGGCACGTAACGAAGCAGCACGCCCGCATGGATCGTGAAGTAATCGACGCCCTGCTCGGCCTGCTCGATGAGCGTATCGCGGAACACTTCCCACGTCAGATCCTCCGCCACGCCGTTCACCTTCTCCAGCGCCTGGTAGATCGGCACCGTGCCGACCGGCACGGGGGAATTGCGAACGATCCACTCGCGCGTCGTGTGGATGTTGCGTCCCGTGGACAGATCCATAATCGTATCCGCGCCCCAGCGGGTCGCCCACGTCATTTTCTCGACCTCTTCCTCGATCGAAGAGGCAACCGCGGAGTTGCCGATGTTGGCGTTGATTTTCACGTGAAAATGACGCCCGATGATCATCGGCTCGCTCTCGGGATGATTGACGTTCGCCGGAATGACCGCGCGGCCCGCCGCCACCTCCGCACGCACGAATTCGGGATCCATCCCCTCGCGCACGGCGATGAACTGCATCTCCGGCGTGACGATCCCTTTGCGGGCATAGTGCAGCTGCGTCACATTGCCGCCGGCTTTGGCGCGCAGCGGCTTCCGGTCCAGCCCGGGAAACCGTTCCGCGCCGAGCTCCTCCGCCTTCTCCGCCGATCGGAAGCCGTTATCCTCCGGACGAAGCGTTCTTCCTTCATACGTTTCGGTGTCCTCCCGCTCGGCAATCCAGCCCTCGCGCAAGCCCGGCAGCCCTTTGCGGACGTCGGCCGTGTAAGACGGATCCGTATAAGGACCGCTTGCGTCATAGACGAGCACCGGCTCGTTCGGAATTTCCTCTCCGCGCACCGAGCTCGGCTCAAGCGCGATTTCCCGCATCGGAACACGCACATCCCCGCGCGGTCCGTTCACGTACGTTTTCCGGCTGCCCGGCAGTGGAGTCGTTAAAATGGACATAAAAATACCTCCTAGGATACAAGTCGTTATCCACCAGGAGGCAAGAGGGAGTCACGGCCGCGAGCCGTGACGTCTATGCCCGCCGCGTCTTCGATCACAAGCCGGCACGCCGCCGTCCGCGCCGCTCCGCTCGCCGGAAAAGGGGCCTTCCGCGCCCTCAGGGACGCAAAAAAGCCGCTTCGGCGAGGAAGCGGCTGAAACATGCGGGCGGCGGCGGCCGCAAGGTTTCCGCGCGGATTGCTCCGCGCCGGACGGAAGCGGCTGCGTGAAACGGATGGCCGGGCATATTCCCACTTTCCTACGCTGGCATAACCCAGATCAGGTTCGAAGGGACCAAGGCGTTTCGCCTTATCTCAGCCCGCGGGGGGCGCCCCTAGTGGATACATGCTTAGACTATAAACGTAAGCCTTCGTTATTGTCAACCCTTGACTTGCCGGGTTGTCGTTGATTTGCCGGGTGTCGAATTGCCCAACGGCTACCACGTCACCAGCCCTTTCGCGCCCGGCGCGTCGCTGCTGATCATATCGATCACCGGCACCGTATAGGCGATCAGGATAAGCGCGACGGCAATCCCGATCCAGACGCTCCAGCGCTCGAGGTAACGAGGCGTAGGCGCCGCATCCGCTTCCGCTTCGGCGATCGGAAACTCCTCCTCGCCCTTCGGCGCGCGCAGCAGCCCGATGATGATGCCGACCAGAATGAGCACGCCGACGAACAGGATCACGCCCCCGACGGCGACCGTTACGTAATAGGGAATCCAGGCGGCGGCTTCCGGATTGCCCTGGTACGTCGTGTACGCCGTTCTGCGCGGCGCGCCGAACAGGCCGACCAGATGCATCGCTCCCGACATCAGGAACATGCCGACCGCCCAGACGATCGTCTGGATGATGCCCCAGCGGTGCAATTTCGCCGTCAGCTTGCGCCCGGTTACGGCAGGAATCAGCCAATAGGCAATGCCGAAAAAGGTCAGCGCGACGCTGGACGCCACCGTCAGATGAAAATGCCCCGTTACAAAAAGCGTATTGTGCACGACCGCGTTCATCTGGTTGCTCGCGTTGACAAGACCGCCTGCCCCTGCAGGAATGAAGATGACCATTCCCATAAACGGCGCGAAGAAACGCGCGTCCTTCCAGGGCAGCTTTCGCAGCCAGCCGAACAGCCCTGTGCCTCCGCGCTTGCGTCCGGCCATCTCAAACGTGGCGAACAGCGAGAAGGCGGTCATCAGGGACGGGATGACGACCATGAAGGTGAGCACGACCTGCAGGTATTTCCAGAACGGCGTGATACCAGGCTCCATAAGCTGGTGGTGGAAGCCGACCGGAATCGAGAACAGCAGGAACAGCAGAAAAGCCAGCCGTGCAAGCGAATCGCTGAACAGCTTGCCGCCGATCATTTTCGGCACGCATACGTACCAGCACATGTAAGCCGGCAGCAGCCAGAAGTAGACGAGCGGATGGCCGAAATACCAGAACAGCGTCCGGCTCAGCACAACGTCGACCGTGTCGACCCAGCCGAACGACCAGGGCAGCAGCTGGAACAGCACCTCCACGGCAACGCCGAGCGTCGCGATCAGCCACAGCGCCATCGTCACGATGCCCATGAAGGCGAACAGCGGCGAGGTCTGGCCCTTGTGCGTTTTTTTCCAATAGCTGTAATTGCGGATCATGCCCGCGCCGCTGATCCAGCTGCCGACGACGATCAGCACCAGTGCGATATAGAACAACGAGTCGGCTTTCATCGGCGCATAGAACGTATACAGCACCGTCGCCTTGTTGAGCAGGATCATGATCGTGCCGAGCACGGTGCCCAGCCCCATGATCGCAAAGCCTGCCCAGCCGAGGCGTCTTGCGCTGTCGAGCAGATGCCCGCCCAATGTTTTGGCCAGGCCCGCGTAGATGAAGCCCATGATGAAAAATGTTGTAAAAATGAGTGCCATCAGCACGCCGTGCGCGGTCAGAAGCTGATAGTAGCCGATGTTCGCCGGCAGCGTTACCATTCCGCCGCGGACAAGGCCCTGCAGCAGGCCGGCGATGCCGCCGATCAGCAACGCGGCAAAGGCAAAAAGCACGTGCGCGAGCACCAGGGCGCTGTCGCGGCGGTCGAAAGGCCTGTGCGTCCCATTGGAAGCTGTCATTTGCATGGTCATTTTACCCTTTCACGACGATTTTCGTCTGCATGTATTCATGCCCGATTCCGCAGTACTCATTGCAGAGGATCAAATACTCCCCGGGCTTGTCGAACGTATGGGTGACGCGGCTGACCTCGCCCGGAACGACCATCATGTTCACGTTGGTGCGCGGAATCGCGAAGCCGTGGACGACGTCGGTAGCCGTCACGACGAAGTCGACCGTCGCTCCGGCGGGAACTTCCATGGGCTGGCGCGGCTCGAAGCCGAACGCGAAGCCAAGCATGACCGCTTCGTACCGGTTATCCCCGATCTGCCTCAGGCCCGGCTTGTCGAAGGGCGGAGTCTCCGCCGCCTTCGCCGGATCGATCGCCTGCTGCTTGCCGCTCGGCGGCTGCATGCCTTGCGCGAATGCCGATACGCCGAGCACGGTGAGGAATACGACGAGCATCGCGATGCCGATGGCAAGCCAAATTTTTTCAAGCTTGTGAATGTGCATGTTGGTTCGGACCCCCCTTGATTTATCGGTTAATGAAAAGCAAATAGACGGCCGTCCAAGACGCAGCCAGGATGAAACCGAGGAGCAGTACGGCGGCGAATGCGCCTTTGAGCTGCGGATCCCGTTCCTTTTTCACGAGCGTTCCCTCCCATCGTCTCATGCCCCGATTGTACGTGCCGAAAAGGGCGTAAAGTTGTGAGGGAAATCACACGGCCGCCAATAATTGCGACGGATTTGTGACGGCAGTCACAGCGACGAACGACACAATAACCCCGAAAAAGAGAAGCAAAGCTCCGCGGCGTATTCTTATAAAAACAAAATAACCTGCCCTTCCCGGAACAGGTTGAAATACGTCTTCATTCATGTTTATGAAAGCGGCCGGCGCCGGAGGCCTCACTTGCGCTCCAGCATTTTCGCCAGCAGGAACGGCCCCAGATACCCGGCGCCGATCAGAAAAAACGGATTCGCAAAAAACCTGTGCACCTCCGTCATGAACACGGTATCGTGCAGGATCGTAGCCGCCACGCTCTCCCCCGCGATCGCGAACACCGCAAACAACGCCGCTGCCCCCGCCCAATCCGTCGCCTTCAAGGCCCTCATGCTCATCCGCCTGATCCACCACAGCAGCGCGGTCCCCGCGGCCAGGCCGGCCGCCATCAGCCATACCATCTTCATCACCTCTTCCGCCAGCATCGCCGGATCGAATACCATTCATACATCCGCCTGTTTATGAATGCCCGCCTGTGCGGGAAACCGAATCCGGGCGAAGCGGGAACCGCTTCCGTCTATTGATTTGTCCCTGAGGTTATGTCACACTAAGGCTTGAAAAGTCAGAGAGGACGTGAAGAAAGTCGAATGACCAGATGGTTGCTGCGGTCGATGACCGAGCTTGGCTCGCGCAAATGGATTTCGCGATTAACCGGACGGTTCGCCCAATCCCCCGCAAGCCGCCGGCTCATTCCGCGATTCGCCAAAATGTACGGCATAGCGGTGCACGAAGCGGAGAAACAGCTGCATGAATACGGCACCCTAAACGAATTTTTCACGCGGCGGCTGAAAGCCGGCGCGAGAACGGTCGATGCCGGGCAGGATGTGCTCGTCAGTCCGGTCGACGCGCTGATTACGGGGGCGGGACCGGTCAACGCCGGCACCATTCTCAACATCAAGGGACAGGATTATACGGTCGAGGAGCTGCTTGCGCGTTCCCCCCGCACCGAAAATTATAAAAACGGTTACTGCGTCGTTCTCTATCTTAGCCCTACCGACTATCACCGGATTCATGCCCCCGTGGACGGCGTCATCGTGGAGCGGGAGCATGTGCCCGGCCGCGTGTATCCGGTCAACGAATTCGGCCTGCGCCATATGAAGCGCGTGCTGAGCCGCAACGAGCGGTTGATCACCTATATCCGTCACAAAAACGTGGAGGTGGCGGTCGTCAAGGTCGGCGCGATGAACGTCAGCAGCATCCGTTACGTCGAGCCTTGGTCCGATCGGACGGAACGCGGCGGCGAGTTCGCCTGGTTCGAGTTCGGCTCCACCGTCGTCCTGCTGATGGAGGACGATTCGTTCACGCTGCGCGGCGACCTGATGCCCGGCTCCAAGGTGCGGATGGGCGAAGCGCTCGGCATTCTGAAGACGGAAGGCTGACCGGCACCGGCACGATTCGCAAGCTATTAAAGCGCTATGTCTGTCACGTCGCAACGTGCAGGCATAGCGCTTTCTATTTCATAGCGCTCCACACGGGGGTCGTCCGCTCGACCGCTTCACGGAGCCGGCCCTCGTCCAGATGGGCGAAGCCGAAAAGCGCGCTCGGCCGCGGCGGCTGCCCGAGCCAAAGCCTTGCGCTGTCCGCCCATACGACGCCCGCGTCCGCGCAAGCCGAACGAAACGCATCGTATCGTTCCAGGCTGTCCTGGGTCAATACGACGAAATCCAGCTTCACCCTGCCGGCCTCCTCTATTGGTCTAATAAAAATATAATGAATTGGATCTTTTTTTCTGTGAAAATAAAACCGCACGCTTGATCGAGTCTCGTCTTTGAAAAG
>NZ_CAUPYC010000090.1:0-14071 GCF_963515335.1 uncultured Paenibacillus sp.
AATTTTGGCGTAATGACTGATTACCAGTTACTGACTTGAACTGCATAGGTCATGTGAAATGGCTAACCCATCTTTCATCGAGCCGATCCAAGATGATAGAAAGCATTTTTTCAAGTTACAAGGTAGATATGTCGATAACGAATCGATACCGCACATCGCTGCGGAGCACACGCTCATACGCCTCGTCTACTTGGTCGGCGCGAATGACCTCAATTTTAGGGGCAATGCTGTGTTGAGCGGAGAAATCGAGCATCTCTTGCGTTTCCCGGATTAGGAGGCGAACGCCATTGTCCTTAACAAACGTTTCACAAAGAAAGCGAACAACAACAAGGAAATCGCGACCGACACGGCGCTGACCGTGAACAATACCTGGTAGCTCGTGTACTGGGAAACCCAGCCCAGCATGATGGCACCCAGGCCGATGCCGAGATCGGTCGCCGTCAACAACGAAGCGTTGGCGACCCCTGTACGGTCCGGGCGGGCAAGACGTATCGTTGCTGCTTGAAGAGCCGGCTGCGCGGAACCGAAACCGATACCGTACAGAACCGCCGAAACGAGCACGCCGAACAATCCGGTCGCGAAGCTCAAGACAATCAAAGCCAAAATCGTAATCACAAGGGCCGGAACAATGACAAACGTCTCGCCGTGCCGGTCCGAAAGCTTTCCCGCAATGGGACGGATCAGGGCAAGCGTTGCGGCATAGGCCAGAAAGAACGCGCCGGAATTGACCTGGATCGAGTCTGCGAACAGCGCAACAAATGCGGTAATGCCGCCATAAGCGATATATAGAAAAAAGACCGATACCGTGACGGGCAAAACCGATTTTTCGAAAAGCTCGATTCTCCTGCCGACCGATTGCGGCCGGAAAGGCATTTTTGCTCCAAACGTCAAGAGCAGTGATACGGCGGAAAGGCCGACGGCGAATAGAAACAGAGCGTGGTACGATAGGTTTTGTGCGACCCAGATGCCGAACATCGGCCCGATTGCCATCGCCAAGGTCATGGCCATGCTGAACCATCCCATGCCTTCTCCGCGGCGGGCGGCAGGGATCATATCCGTAGTCGCCGTGATTATGGCGGTGGTGGAAAAGGCCCAGCTCATCCCGTGCAAGATTCGGAGCCCCATCAAAACGACAATGCCACCGACCCAGTTGTACATATACATCGCCAAGGCGAAGAGAAGCAGCCCCCAGAGAATAAACGGACGCCTGCCGAACCGGTCCAGCAGCCCGCCTACGAGCGGCCGAAAAATAACGGCGGACAGCATAAACGCGCCCGTCGCCAGACCAACCTGCGCTTCGGTGCCGCCGATCTGTTTGATGAACTGCGGCAGTGTCGGAAGCAGCGAGTAAAATGCGATGAAAAGGAACAGCATCCCTGCAGTCATGAGAACAAACGACTTCGTCCATAGCCGTTCCACGTTTCATTCCTCCTCTTGTGCATGCTGCCGGTGTGCGAGCTTTTATCCCCCTGTTCCTCGGAGTGTTTTCTCTTTTCCAACGAGTCCCTGTTCATATCTGTCGATTTTGTAATCCAGGCGTTCCAGCGTGTTCGTCATTTCTTCGATCCTCATGCCCAACTGCTTTCGCTGTTCGATCAAGAGTTCTTTTCTGGCCTCCAGCGTGGCATCCCCCTGTTGATACAGGCCCAAATACTCAATCAATACTTCAACGGGAAGACCTGCATTGCGCATACATTTGACGAATTCGACCCATCTGCAGTCTTCTTCCGTATAATCACGGATTCCGCTTTTATTCCGGTTCACGCGGGGAATCAGCCCGACGCGTTCATAATAGCGCAGCGTATCCTGCGAAAGATCGAATTTTGCGCTTACTTCCGCGATAGTCATCGACATGCCATTCACCGTCTTTCCGTTTTATAGAGCACCGACAACCCGATGGGGGACATACGGCTCTTCCAGCGACGCAATTTCTTCCGGTGTTAACGTAATCGAAAGAGCAGCTGCCGCATTGTCAAGATGAGACTCTTTCGTAGCGCCGATAATGGGAGCTGTAACAGGCTCTTTCTGCAGCAGCCAGGCAAGCGCGATTTGAACGCGGGAAACGCCGCGTTGTTCCGCGATTGCCGCAACCCGCTCCACAATCAGTCGATCGGCATCTGCGAAGGCATCGTATTTGGATTTCTGAACCTGATCCGTTTCGGAACGATGCGTGGCTTCCGACCAATCGCGCGTCAATCTTCCGGATGCGAGCGGGCTATAGGGAATCACACCGATTTTTTCAGCCCTGCACAGCGGAAGCATCTCCCTCTCTTCTTCACGGTAGATGAGGTTTAAATGATTCTGCATCGATACGAACCGGGTCCACCCGTTTTTCTCGGCAACATGCAGCGCCTTCAGAAACTGCCATGCGTACATAGCGGAAGCCCCAATATACCTCACTTTACCCGCCTTTACAACATCATGGAGCGCTTCCATCGTCTCTTCGATGGGCGTATTGTAATCCCAGCGGTGAATTTGGTACAGATCCACATAATCGGTTCCAAGCCGTTTAAGGCTTTTATCGATTTCATTCATGATGGCCTTGCGGGACAGACCTGCACCGTTCGGACCTTCATGCATGCGAAAATGAACCTTCGTCGCAAGTACAATTTCATCCCGATTCGCAAAATCCTTCAGTGCCCGCCCGACGATCTCCTCGCTGGTGCCGTCCGAATACACATTGGCCGTATCGAAAAAGTTGATGCCTAAATCAAGGGCTTTTTTGATAATCGGCCGGCTCCGCTCCTCATCCAGCACCCAGGGATGAACCCACCTCTCGGCTACACCAAAGCTCATACATCCGATACAAAGCCGGGATACATCCAAACCGGTATTGCCGAGTTTCACATAATCCATTTGTGGACACGCTCCTCTTTGTCAAGATATAAAAGAGTTTAACCTTTGGAGTGCACTCCAAGTCAATACGAAAATGGATTATTATTTATGGACGAATATTTATCTTCTTCTAAATGTTACGCCCAGTGATGGTGTTCATTGTCTAGGTTTTGTAACTACGCCATAATAATTCAGCCAGCCATTCACCGAGAGCAACAAGGCATAGTAGTATTAACAGGACTTCCCCCACCATGGCGGAAGAGATTCCGCAAAGAAGGGGCATCAAAATGGGAATTGTCTTTTTTCACTGCTACAAAACCGATCCGGCATCCGTCTTATAAGCGAAAGGGGGGACGGCGGCAACATGGAGGAAGGCGCACAGGTACCCGAGCTGTTCCAGCGCTTGTTCCGGGAGCATTACCCCGAGGTGGCGCGGAAGCTCTATGCGTTGACCGGCGATTATGCGGCGGCGGAGGATTTGGCCCAAGAGGTGTTCCTGCGGCTGTACCGGAGCCCTCCGGACCGGCTGGAGGCCGTCGGAGCTTGGCTGCACCGGGTGCTGACCCGGGTGGGCTACGATTATTTGAGACAACGGTCGTCGGGCAAGGCGTTATTGGAAAAGGAAACCGCCCGCGTGGCGGCTTGGTCGGAAGGCGCCGCCCCTTCGGGAGAGACGGAGGTCATCCGCGAGTGGGAAAAAGACGTGGTCCGCCGGGTGCTGCAAAAGCTCTCGGACCGGGACCGGACCGCCCTTCTGCTTCGGGAGGAAGGGTACAGCTACGACGAGATTGCCCTCCGTCTGGAGGTCAACCCGAAGATTGTCGGCACGCTGCTGACCCGGGCGGGGGAACGGCTGAAGAAGAAATACGGGCAGGAGGAGGAGCAGCACGATGGCGGACGGAGAGAAGCGGACCGGCGGGGAGCCGGTTTTTGATACGGACCGGGCTTGGGACCGGTTCGAGAGGCTGGCGGCCCGGGAGCCGGTTCCGGCGTTTTGGAGGCAGGCGGAGGAAGGTCAGCGTTCATACGAAACTAGGATCGAGGCACGATTGGATGGGAATCAAAATAATTACGAGAAGGATGGTGCGGTCGAGATGAAGCAGACGGAAGCATCCCGGGTAACACAAGAGTCTCCGCTTGTCGGAGCAACAGGCGCTCTAAGCGCGGCAAGGCATAACGGGGCGGACGGCGCCTGGCGGACGGAAAGACCGGCCAAGCGCAGGCTTCGGAGACTGACCGCCGGAGTTGCCGCAGCTGTCATGGCTGTCGGCCTGTTCACCACCCCCCTGGGGGACCGGGCACTAGCCGCCATGCAGCAAACCTTCCGCATCCAGCACATGGTCGGAGTCGGGATCTCAGCGGATGACATGGCGACCATCTCTGGCCTTCTGGACCGCGGCTCGCCCGAGGGAGACCGGAGCTTCAACCTGGCCCAATATGGCACCTTGACCCAGTCCGGTGGCGGGGAAGCCCGTACCATTACCTGGGAGGAAGCGGAAAAACGGATGGGAGCCCCCCTGCTCCAGCTGGGGAACTCCACCGCCCCCTCCTACCAGCCGGCTACCACGCTTACCTTCAACCTGAATGTGAAGGCGGTCAACCGGCTGCTCACCCGTTTGGGCAGCACCACCACCCTGCCTGCAGAAGCGGACGGCAAAGCCATCCGGCTGCACATCCCGGACGGCATCGCCACAGAGGGCACCTTGTCGGGCAAGCCGGTGCGGCTGCTCCAATTCGGCAAGCCGGAGCTGACCGTGGAGGACGGCATCGACGCGGCAACCGTCCGAGAGGCGGTACTGGGGTTGCCCGTGCTGCCGGACAGCCTGCGGACCAAACTGGCCGCCATCGGCGATTGGCGGAGCACCCTGCCGGTTCCGGCCCGCGACGGCGTGACCACCAGCCTCCGGTTGGGCGGACATGATGCAGTCATGACCACGGACGGCAGGAATCGCCATCTGCTCTGGCTCGACGGGGACCGAATGGGTCTGCTGAGCGGTGAGATGAAGGATTTCCCTACGGAATCCGCCTTCCAGCAGGCCGCGGAGGAGCTTATCCAGCCATGATGATGATTGACACAGAAGAATTGACCAAAACCTACAACGGCCGCGTCGGCTGCCGCGGCATCACCCTGCAGGTGCCGAAGGGCTGCATCTTCGGTCTGCTGGGACCCAACGGTGCCGGCAAAAGCACCTTCGTCAAAATGCTGGCCGGCCTCCACCGCCCCGACTCCGGGCGGGCCACCGTCCTGGGGCAGCCCCTCGGCCGGCCGGAGGCTCGGCGCAAGCTTGGGTATTTGCCCGAGCTGTTCCGCTTTCAGGATTGGCTGACCCCGGTGGAGGTGCTCCGCTTCCATGGTCAGCTGGGGGGGCTGCGCCCGCAGGAGACACGGGCGCCCGCTTTCCGCAGCCGGGTACGGGAAACCCTGGAGCTGGTCGGCTTGTCCGAATCCGCAGACCGCCGGGTCGGCGGCTTCTCCAAGGGAATGCAGCAGCGCCTCGGCCTGGCTGCCGCCCTGCTCCTGGATCCCGAGCTGGTGATCCTGGACGAACCCGCATCAGCCCTGGACCCCGTCGGTCGCTACGAGATCCGCAGCCTGCTGAAGCGGCTTCGAGGCAGAGGCGTGACAATTTTCCTCAATACCCATCTGTTGGAGGATGTGGAGGAGCTGTGCGATGAAGCCGCCTTCCTGTACGGAGGCGAGCTGCTGGCGTCGGGTCCGCTGCACAAGCTGCTCAGCGGCACCGGTGATAGTGGGGACAGCGGTGCCAGCTGGCGCTTCCGGCTCGGCGGCTGGCTCCCGGAGACGTGGGCGGAGCTGAACGACGCCGTCAGCGGCGCTCTCTCCTCCCTGCTGCGCCTGGTCGAGGCCGATGAGAGCGGTAACGCCCTCCTAACCGCCCGCGTAACGGACCGGGAACAGGTCGGCTACCTGTGTTCCCTGTTCATCCGGATCGGCCTGACGCTCTACGAATCCGGCCCCGAGCCGAACAGCCTGGAGGCCTGGTTCCTCCGGATGGCCCAATCCCGCCAAGGAGGTGTCCCGCAATGACCATGTACATCTCCGCCACCTTCAAGGAGCTGACCCGCAAGCGGGTGTTCCTGGTCACGCTAATTCTGACCTTTCTCTTTCTGGCCTTGTTCGCCTTCGGAGTCCGGGAGCTGTCCGGCATGGCCGGGCAGAACTCCCCCGCCGAACGATTGATGACCAGCATGGTGCTGATGGTGCTGGGACTTTTTTTCGCGCAATTCCTGGCGGCCTTCTTCGTGCTCTTCTCAGCCATGGGCACCGTCACGGGCGAGCAGGAGAACGGCCTGCTGCTGGCCGTCGCCGCCCGCCCCATCCCCCGCTGGAAGCTCTATCTGGCCAAATGGCTGGGCCACGCCGTCTGGATCACCGTGTACAACACAGCCTTGTTCGTTTCCGTGGTCTGGACCATCCACAGCCTGGCCGGACTTCCCGTACTGGCGGAGGATCTGCTGCGAGGCCTCGGGCTGTTTCTCTGGATGCCGCTCCTTCTCCTCACGCTAACCATGCTGGGTTCCGTCTATTTGCCGATGCTGGGGAACGGGATCTGCGCCGCCCTGCTGTACGGGTTTGCCCTCTTCATTGGGCTGGTCGAAGGGGTATCGACATATGAAGGGAGCCAGCCCGCACTGGAAAAATTCGTTCTTCTAACCGGGCTGCTCCTGCCCACGGACTCCGTCTACCGAAGAAGCCTCTACGAGGTTCTGGGGGGAGCGGATTGGGCCGGATTGGCGACGGCTGACATGGGGCCTTTTTCCATGCCGAGTATTCCTTCGAATGCCTTCCTCCTGTATACGGTGGGGTATGCGGCGGTTCTGCTTTTGCTGGGGTGCCGGGCGTTCAGCCGGAAGGATCTGTAGAGCTTGACCCTACGGGTGACTCGTCCATGCTGGACGTACAGCACACGGAAATCCCCCGCCACCCGCTGGCGAAGCTCGTGCTGCAGCTCGAACACCTCCGCCAGGGTGCCCTCGGACCGGATGAACAGGACCCGTCCGCGCCTTAAGGAAAATAGTTTTAGACTAACATTGAAAAAAGAGACAGCGGCAGCCCAGGACGAGAAAATAAAGTCCTAGACTGCCGCTGCGCTATTTCACTAAAGTTTCCGTTAGCGTAGCGCCAAACTAACCGCCGATCCGTTGCCGCCTATCTGTTTGAGGAATAGCGGCAGCGTAGGAAGCAGCAAATAATAAAAGGAGTGGATAGGTTTAGCCCGTTCAGGATTCGTATTGCTCGTCACTGACTTTTTCCATCCAATCGACCGCCTTACCGTCAAGACGTTCTTGAATGGCAATATGGGTCATTGCCGTGGTTGGAGAAGCTCCATGCCAATGTTTCTCACCCGGCGGGAACCAGACCACGTCACCCGAATGTATTTCCTCAATTGGATCTCCCCAGCGTTGAACCCGTCCGCTGCCCGCCGTTACAATCAAAGTCTGGCCTAGCGGATGAGTATGCCATGCCGTCCGCGCACCGGGCTCGAACGTAACGCTGGATCCAACTGCGCGTGCAGGATCGGCTGCTTCAAACAGGGGATCAATACGAACCGTGCCGGTAAAATATTCAGACGGTCCTTTGCCGGAAGGTTGCGACCCGATTCTTTTGATTTCCATTCTGCAAATACCTCCATTTGAGTTTTTGTAGGTCTACCCTATGGTTTGTTCAAGTAAAGAGACACACCGGTGTTGGCGTGCCCCAATATTTAGACTGGATGAATCGTTATTCATTCTCCATCGTGCTGATGTCGATCACAAATCGATAGCGGACATCTGAAGCTAATACGCGCTCCCAGGCTTCATCAATCTGGTTAGCGGAAATAACCTCGATCTCAGGAGTAATGTCGTGTTCAGCGCAAAAGTCAAGCATTTCCTGCGTTTCGCGAATTCCACCGATCATCGATCCAGCAAACGACCGGCGATGAGGGATAAGTGAGAATACTTGAACTGGCAACGGCTCAGCTGGCGCCCCGACATTGACTAGTGTACCGTCCAGCGCCAGCAACGAAAGGTAGGCATTCATATCGATCTTCGCGCTCACTGTATTTACAATGAGGTCGAACGTACCAGCCAGTTTATTGAACGTCTCCGGATCGCTCGTGGCGTAATAAAGATCCGCGCCCAGCCGCAAACCGTCTTCTTTCTTCTTCAATGTTTGTGATAGCACAGTAACCTCTGCCCCCATGGCACGGGCGAGCTTCACCGCCATGTGTCCGAGTCCGCCAAGTCCAACAACAGCTACCTTCTTGCCGGGGGCAACTCCCCAATGGCGCAGCGGCGAATACGTTGTGATGCCGGCACACAGCAGCGGAGCGGCGACATCAAGCTCAATACCGTCAGGAATTCGGACCACGAAGTCTTCCGTTACGACGATGTGAGTGGAATAACCCCCCTGCGTATATTGCCCATACCTGTCGGTTGCTGCATAGGTGCCCGTATTTCCATTAAGGCAATACTGCTCTAAACCCTTATGGCAGTTATTGCACTCTCTGCAGGAGTCAACCATGCAGCCGACCCCTACCCGGTCGCCAACGGCATACTTTGTAACTTCCGAACCAATCTGGGTGACGATTCCGGCTATCTCGTGGCCTGGAACGAGAGGATAATTTACCGGCCCCCACTCGCCGCGAGCGGTATGGATGTCAGAGTGGCAAATACCCGCGTACTTAATCTCAATCAGGACATCATGCGGCTTAAGATCCCTGCGCTCGATCGTGGTCAGTTTGAACGGACCTTCAGGACTAAATACAGCGCGTGCGTTAGCATTAATCATCGTATAACCTCCTGCAACAAGAAATGGATAAACGAAATCATTTGTTTAATCAACTCATGTATATTATAATAGTAAGGAACATACATTCAATGGTTAAAAAAACGCAATTTGTTGATATATCAACACATCACGCAAAAATGTTGATTATATTAGAAAGTTAGGCGGAGTTAACGATGACAAAAGTGGATCGGAGAATTCTGAAAACCCAAGAATCGTTGAAAAAAGCGGTTATCGAGCTGATGGCTGATAAAAATTTCGATGAGATCACGATTCAGGATATTGCAGACCGGGCAAACGTAAATCGCGGAACCATTTATCTTCATTATCAGGACAAATTTGATTTATTGGATAAACTCATAGAAGCACACATGAATGAATTGGGAGCGATGGATGAGTGGGCATGTGAGATGGATTGGATCGAAGCTCTTGTTCCTTATTTCGAATACTTTGAGAAAAATTATTTATTTTTTTCGACCATGTTAGCAAGCAAAGGAGCACCGTCATCGTTTAGAACTCGGCTTCTTGCTTCTTTTATGGAAGGATTCAAAGGTGAGATTGACAGAGAAAGCGGAAGAAATACGGATTTAAGCGATGAGGTTATGTTGCAATATGCCGGGACTGCTTATGTAGGGGTAATTGAATGGTGGATCAGGAATGGAATGCCCTATCCGCCGCAAATAATGGCCAAACAAGTTGGTACCCTGTTAGGGAGAAGTTTATAGTCCATATTAAACACACCGGGAATCGATCGCCGCTTAATTCAAAGTCTTTTTCTGTCTACTTGACGGGGGGATGACCTCCTTAGATCTAGGATGGCCTTAGTCAACAACCAAAAGAGCGCCGATCCGATGCGGATGGCGCTTTTTTGAAATAAAAGCATGGGATTTTTTTCTCGCGATGATTGACCGTCCCTAATCATAAAACACTTAACTAGTCACGAACGCCAAATAAATGAGAAGCGCAATCGCCATACAACCGGAGAATTTGTAATTCGGTACGGTCATTTCAAACACGGGCTTCTTAAACAGACCCGCCAGCAAATTGTTCACGGCTGAGGCCGGCGATACGGGATTGGACAAGCCCCAACATCCGAGCAGCAGCACCGCGAAATACGTCGGGCTGATTTGCACGCCGAGCGGATCGATGCCGCCCGCAAGAATGGTCACCGGCACGATGGGATGCAGACCGATTAAGGATGTTCCCGCAATGAGAACCACCGTGAACAGCGAGAATGTAAAGGAAATCGGTAGAGGGACTTGCTCCAGCAGCGCCGGAACGGCTGACCCGAACCCCGTTTCGCGGATTGAACCACTGAAGAAACCGGCGGCCAGAAACAGCGTGATCTCCTTCTGCAAGGCTGGGAGCGTTACGGTAAAATGATTCTTTAAGCCTTGCCGGTATACGTCCATAGCCCCCTTCGCCATGCACCAGATCAGCGGAAACAATACCGCAGCCATACAAATCAACATCACCATCGGCAGCTGGACCGTCCGCTCCAACACCAGGATGACGATAATCGCAGCTGTTAAATACATCCCGAGCCCGAACGGAAAAGCCGCTTTCCCCTGCTCCGCAGCTGGCTCCTGTTGAGGAGATTCCGCTTTCGCGTGCCGCAGCTCCCGAAAATCCACAACCCAGCTTATAAAAAGACTTAGAATCGCCAAACCGAGCAAATAAGGGAGAATAAACGACCAAGGCAATTTTAGCGCCGAAGTCACGAGCGCCATGGCGGCGAAATACGGCGACCAAAAAATCGCCCCCGCAAATCCCCGGTTCAGCGCATTGGCAAGCAACCCGGACATGCCCGGCTGCGGCTTCACAAAGACGATCTGATAAACCACTGGGATCGATCCCACGTTGATAAACACGCCCATGATTTGGGTAAGAAGCTGCGTGCCTATGAATAAGCCTGTCTTACTCCGAAGGTTCGTTTCGTAGAACCGCTTCAACGCTTCGACGTAGTCGGGAATTCGAACCGGAATCCCAAAAAGCGGAGCCAATAAGAACAGAGTAACGATCGTCACGTTTATTCCGGCCGCCTCGAACCAAACCCTGGCATCCGCTTTTTGCAGCATCAGGAGGGCCGCGCCGACAATCATAAAGGAGATCGTAAGCCACAGGCTCACCCCCTTAAGCTTCGGCTGCAATAAGGCGATTGCGATAAAAACCAAGCTTCCCAGCAGAGGGGTGAGCAGATCCAACTGCGTCAACTGCTGTACAATATAAACCGCGGCAATGGAGAATATGATCGTCCTCTCCATTGCAGCCTTAACTGCGGATGTCATTCGATCCGCCTTCTTTCAATCGTAATTCTTAACTAAATTGCCAGCAGCTTAAGCTCAGATTGCCGTATTGGTAGCTGCGGTGAAGCAGCTTTGCCTGACGATTGGAGTCCCCGGTTCCCATCGCGAGAAGCAGCGGAATAAAGTGTTCGCTCGTCGGTACGGCCTCTTGGGCGTAAGGAGCCCGTTCACGATATTGAAACAGCGCTTCCGTATCCCACGACTCAAGCTTGCTCTGAAGCCAGTTGTCGAACTGCTCCGCCCACTCGTCGATCGCCTCCGATTGCCATTTCAATCTTCTTAAATTGTGGACCGTTCCACCGCTGCCGATAATGAGAACATCTTGTTCCCTAAGCACCGAAAGAGCCTTACCGACTTGATACTGCTGCTCGTTAGTTAGATACCGGTTCACGGATAGAGCGACAACCGGGACATCCGCATCCGGATATAGCAGCTTCAGAACCGCCCAAGCTCCGTGATCGAGTCCTCTCCTCTCATTCAGAACGCTCTGAATGCCGTGCTTCGCAAACAGCGATTGCACCTGCTCGCTCAGCGAGCGATCGCTTTTGGCCGGATAGGTCATCTCGTAAAGCTCATCTTGAAACCCGCCGAAATCATAAATGGTCTCATACGTTTCAGCGGCGCCGATCGTCTGCACCGGCTCCTCCCAATGAGCGGAAAAGAGCAGGATCGCTTTCGGTCTGGGCGTATGATCCTTGAAGCTCTTTAACAATTGTGTATATTCGTTATCCTCAAGCACGATCGACGGAGCGCCATGCGCGAAGAAATAGGAAGGGATCATACGGCTTCTCACCCCTTGTTTGTAATCAAACCGGCATCCTGCTTAAGCCAATTCAGAACGTCACGCTGATTCTCTTCCGATACCCCGTGGTCGGTCGGATATAATTTGAACGTTAAGCGCGGCGTCTGATCCTTGAAGTACGCCGCCGTCTCGTGGCCGATCCGAACCGGGAATATAGAATCGTACTCACCATGCGAAACAAATACCGACACGTCCTTCACGCTGCGCAGCGGGTACTCCGTCTTCACAAACTCAGGAACGTAGCCATTTAACGCAACGATTCCCTTCAACTGATCCCCCATCGTTAGTGCAAGCGTCATGGACAGGATCGCGCCTTGGCTAAAGCCTAGCAAATAACGCCTGCCCGGATCGATCGGATACTTTTCCGTCGCATAATGAATGAATGCTTCAAGCTGCTTAACTGCTTCGTCAAACATCTCCCGGATAGGATTGCCCAGGCTTTTCAAATCATAGTACTGATAACCGGCGCCGAGCGGCAAATTGCCGCGAATGCCGATAATGATGCAATCATCGGCTAATGGAGCGACCAAACCGAACATATTTCTTTCATTGGAGCCTTTGCCGTGCAGTGTAAAGACGACCGGGTATTTCTTGTCCGGGTCCAGATTGGCCGGCAAATGAATGTCATATTGATAAACCGGATTCATAATCATCATCCTTAGCTATAGGTTATGCGGTTCGCTTGCTCATAATAAAACGGTCAACCGAAAGCGCCGGATCATTGGCAACAGCCAGATACAACGTTACCAAGATAAAACCGAGATCCAGCTCATAGCCGGCCATTTGTCCGTTCCCAAGAAGTCCAACCGAAAGCTTCGCCGTAAAAATAGCACCGATTAGCATGACAATAAACAACGCCGATACATAACGGGTAAACAATCCCGCAATGAGCATAATGCCGCCCACAAGTTCAAGCACCGCCACAACATAAGCCAAAAATCCCGGGATACCAATAGAACTGAACCATGCGTCTACATTGCTAAGTCCCATTTGAAACTTGGCGATCCCATGAACTAAAAATATGATTCCCATCACCACACGCATAATAACCGATACGACTGCTGTCTTTGTCATTGAATTCTCTCCTCCATGAATATTAGTGATAATGAAATAAATTTCATATGGGTAATTTATACTAAAGCACACTGGCGTGTCAACAGAAAAATTGCTAATATGTAATTATGTTTTGTATTAGAAATATTCGCGAGGTGCAATCGGATGGATATAGGCTCCACTATACGAGCGATTCGAAAGAGAAAGAATATCACCATCGCTCAAATCTGCGAAGAAACCGGCCTGTCCCAAGGTTTTATGAGTCAGGTTGAAACCAATAAAACCTCCCCCTCCATTTCGACGCTGGAGAGCATTGCAAAGGCTTTAAAGGTGCCTTTAGCTTATTTGCTCTTAAAGAAGGAGGAGCGGATGAATATCGTCCGAAAGGATGAACGAAGAATTACGACAAGCGGCGCCGGAAATTTGAAGGTTGAGCACTTGAGCAACACGAAGAACGTCAGGATGATGCTCGTAGAGTTTCCTCCAGGGGCTTCGACCGGAGACGTTCCTCATGCGCATGAAGGCGAGGAGGTTCATGTTGTTCTTAAAGGGAGGATCTACGCAAAGCAGGGAGAAGACGCGGCCGAATTCGGAGAGGGCGATTCCTTCAGTTGGAACGCGTGCACGCCCCATTTGGTGAGAAACATAGGCGAGGAAACGGCAATCGTGTTAATATCCATCTATACGGAAACCGACAGCGGGCGGGATCTCCTCTAAAATGTGAAAGGGCAGTCCGGAGTTGCTACTTCCGGTCCTGCCCTACCATCGGGTCTTTTCCCGCGCGGATCAAGTTTACTGATGACCAACGATCCGGTGAGGTACGTACGGATCTTCCAACGACGCTATTTCTTCAGGTGACAGTTTAACCGAGAGCGCAGCAATGGCGTCCTCTAGATGTGAGATTTTCGTTGCACCGACAATAGGAGCCGTTACAGGTTCTTTTTGCAGCACCCAGGCAAGTGCGATTTGTACACGAGGAACCCCATGTTTTTCTGCGATGGCCGCTACCTGATCGATGATCAATCGATCGGTATCTGCAGTTGCATCATATTTCTGTTTCACAATCTGATCGGTTTCCGAACGGTGTGTTTTTTCCTCTGGATCCTTTGTTAATCTTCCTCCAGCAAGCGGGCTATAGGGAATCACACCGATTTTTTCAGCCTTACAGAGCGGCAGCATTTCCCTTTCTTCTTCGCGGTAAATAAGATTTAAATGATTCTGCATCGACACATCGCCTACATCATGGTCATGAAATACATCTACCAAGTGCCGCTGCATCGGCTC
>NZ_CAUPYC010000091.1:0-14033 GCF_963515335.1 uncultured Paenibacillus sp.
CAGCCGCGCCGCGTGCAGGCGGTAGACGCGGCGGTGGGCGGCGTGGAGGCGATGCCGGCGCGGGAGCCGGCGCTGCGCTCGAGGCGGACGCCAAGCCGGCGGCCGGCGGGCGCAAGGATATGTGGGGCCTGCCGATCGGCGGCGGCTCTGCATCCGCTGCGGGAAGCGGCGGTGGAGCGGGAACGAGACGGAAGAAGACGTCGAACAGCGGCATTTTCATCGGGGAAGCGGCGGGCGGTTCGGAACCTTCGGGTTCCGGTACCGGCGGCGGTACCCGCAAGAAGCGCGGCGGCAAAGGCGGCGGCGGTAACGGGACGGCCGCGTTCGTGCGCAAGAAACGCAAATAGTGCAAGGAGCCCCGGCCGAGGTTACGGTGGGGCTCCTGCTTTTTTCAGCTGTGAGGTGTGTGTTTTTGCTTATTGGGCTGGGGAGTCGGCATAGGTGGAAGCAGTATAGGCGCAAGCGACGCATAGGCGACACACATAGGCGCAAGCTTCTTGCTTTCCGGGCATAAAGTTGCTACAATGGTTCTCTGATACGCACCTGTGACAGGGCTGGATACCGCGACGTTGAAGGGGGAATAAGCATGGGCAAGAAGCACGACGACAAGCCGCTCGCGCAGAATAAGAAGGCGTCCCATGATTATTTCATCGAAGAGACGTACGAAGCGGGCATCGTGCTCACGGGTACGGAGATCAAGTCGGTTCGGAACGGCAAAGCGAACATCAACGATGCTTTTGCGACGGTCCGGAACGGTGAAATGTTCATTCACAATATGCATATCAGCCCGTTCGAGCAGGGCAACCGGCATAACCCGACCGATCCCACGCGCGCGCGCAAGCTGCTGCTTCATAAGCAACAGATTACCAAGCTGCTCGGCCAGTCGAAGCAGGAAGGCTACGCGATCGTGCCGCTGAAGATTTACACGCGCAACGGTTATGCGAAGCTGCTGGTCGGTCTCGGCAAAGGTAAAAAGCAGTACGACAAACGCGAATCCGCCGCCAAAAAGGATGCCCAAAGGGACATTCAACGCGCGCTGCGGGAGAAGCAGAAGGTTGCGCGGTAAGTTGTTGGCGGATGCGAGGGGCTGGATAGTTGGTACCTGTGCTGCCAGCAAGCTGCCGAGCAAAGATTCGGCGGATGTGGTATAATAGATTTGCAAGTTGACGATGACAGCCTTGCTTTGAATAATTGTCATCCCGCGCTAAACGAACCGGTGTCGCGGCCTTGTGGGCTGGGGGCATGAGACGTTCGTTTATGCCGAATCCGGGGGCGTTCTTGGATTCGACGGGGGTAGTTCGAGCATGGGTTGCGGGTAGTGGGGACGCGTCCGCTTCATCAACGCTAAAGCCAATTAAATGGCAACCAACGTACAACTTTAGCAGCAGCCTAAGAAACTGTATGCTAAGCTCCTCCCTTGCATCGCCCATGTGCCGGGTGTAGGGGCTCACACTTAGTGGGATACGCCGTCTAGTCTCCGCCTGGGGCTAGCGGAAGAAGACAATCAGGCTGACCTTAGCGATAGCCGGTTACGGGGCGCTTGCCAAGGTGACATCAAATCCGTGACTACACCCGTAGAAGCCTGTGTGGCGTTATCTTCGGACAGGGGTTCAAATCCCCTCGCCTCCACCAATACCATCAGTGAGACCACCTCGTGAGGTGGTCTTTCTGCGTTTTCAGGGGTTTTTGCAGGGTGCATTGCGGTTAGAAAGCCTTGATAGGACTGGGTTTGCGGCATGTGCTGTTGATGCAACCAGTGAGTGTCACTGATGGTGTGCGTTGCGGTAGGCAATGTATATCAGTAGCTAGACTAATAAAAATAAGCCGAGAATCACTTTGTTGTGATATCGGCTTATTTAATAAAGTACTGCATCAGATTATTATATCCCGCCGTCGGCGGGAGGCTGACTTATGATTTCACGATCTCCAATAATGGCAATGTAACAGAACGTTGAAATCGGCCAACAAAGCGTTCACTCCGATGCAAGTTTTCATCCTTTACTTCATTGGTTCGGTTCAAAGATCCGCTTATGGTAAGAACTTGATTGTCAATCTGATATCCACATCTTCTTTCTTCTCCAAACCCGGCATGTCACAGGTGGCAACAACTCGTTATCTGTTTCATGAATATCGATGCTGGGCATTGCAAAATTGTAGCGGCCAAAGTTCCGGAGAGGGTTAAAGTCAGTGGTGAAGAACTGATCAAATTCTCTTCTCAGGTTTTCAAGTTGACGAAACGGCTCGTAAGGAATCAAAGACATGGTTTAGCCTTTCAAGGGTTTTAATAGTACCTACTGTCACTAAGCTTGATCGAGATGTCTTACTCCGGCTTAAGTATCGTATGAAGCGTTGGACTTGGAGTCATAATGACAAGCACTACGCTTTGTTCAAGAGCTTCAATTGAGTGTTCAACATTTTTTTCAACGGTTATCATATCCCCGGAATTCAACTGGTGTTCCTCTCCGGCAATAAACTTGATATTTCCTTCCATTACGATAACAAGAATGTCACTTGTCGTCTTGTGTTTTTGGAGCTCCTTGTCCTTTGGGAAGGAAAACTTCACGACCTTGGAGACTCCGTTGTCTAATATTGATTCTATAAACTGTTCGGTATACTTTAAGGGTTGAACCTTCAAAAAGTAACACCGCCTTTCTCTCAGCTCTTGTTAAACATCTGATTTAATTGTTCTTTTTCATCTGGGGACAGCATGTTTTCTGCCATAGGGAATAGTACATTTTCTTCTTTCATAAAGTGCTCGCTTAATATTTCATGGGCAAGTTGCGCATAAGCAGCAAGGCGTTTCGCCTGATCAAAATCGATGGAGATTAAGTCCTCTTTCGAGATTTCCTCTTGAAACTTCTTGAGATTTTGTTTGGCTTGATCGTGCTCATATTCCATGACCGCGATCGGTCCCACATCGCGTCCGATGTATTTGGCCATCATGGGGAAGAGTGCATCTTCCTCTCGCTCCGAATGCGGATCCAGCTGTTCGACGAAGGTCTGAACCTTATTTTTAAGGATACCCAATGTTGTTCGCCAGTTGCTGTTGGCGTCATCTCCCTCACTTCGCCGTTTTTGAAAGTGCCTTCGAGTATTCATGCACATTGCTATCCAGGGACCAGCCGGTCTTCAAGCCAAGGACGAACCATCCCAACGCCAATACTCCGATAGCAAATATAGTATCCCCGATAATCCTCAGCCAATGCAAAGTCTGAATCCTCGGTTGTGTCAAAAATTCAGCGGTGGCATGTATTCGATGAAACGAATATGGAGAGGCTTTCAACAGACAACTGTCAATTTCATCAAAAGAAAGCAGCTTATCGTTTTTCAAGAAGTCCATGCCTTCCTTGGACATACAGTACATGCAGCGCAAGTTGCATTGATCCGTAACCGATATCCGGAGGTAATCAAGCGTTCGTCCAAAGCGGTCGACCAATTGTGGCATCCGTTCACCCTCTCTCATGGAATAAAAACACATTGACCAGAAAAAAATGAAGGGTGGCATCAAAAAATTCCCTTCTCGAGGAGAGCCATTATGAACCGTCCCATTGTTCAGCTAATTTTGCAAACATTTAGTCTAGTTATTGGTTTTATGGTATGGGTCATCTTGTCTTCCCTAATTCCTTTTATCAAAGAGGATATTGCTCTGAAACCCAATCAGTTAGCCTGGTTAACTGCGATTCCAGTCATATTGGGCTCCATTCTACGGATTCCGTTGGGGTACGTCACGAATCGGATGGGAGCAAGACTCACATTTGCATTCAGTTTTTTAATTCTTTTGTTCCCAATTTATTATATAAGCGTTGCAAATTCTTATACCGATCTGTTAATCGGTGGCTTTCTTCTAGGGATTGGCGGAGCAGTTTTTTCAGTAGGCGTCACCTCACTTCCGAAATACTATCCGAGGGAACGGCATGGTTTCATCAACGGTATTTATGGAGCTGGCAATATAGGAACAGCGATCACCTCTTTTTTCGCGCCGGTTGTTGCTAATGCCTTCGGATGGACACTTACTGTCCGGTCGTATTTGATTTTGGTTGCGGCATGCATCGTGCTTGTTTTTTTCATGGGTGATCGAAGGGAACCCAAAGCCGTTACGCCTTTGATGGAACAAATCAAATCCGTTTACAGGAATGAAAAGCTGTGGTTTCTATGTTTGTTCTATTTCCTTACCTTCGGCTCCTTTGTTGCATTTACAGTGTACTTGCCAAACTTTCTCGTCAATCAGTTTCAACTGGATAAAGTGGATGCAGGGATCAGGACGGCCGGATTCATCGTTCTGGCAACGGTGTTGCGGCCTTTAGGCGGTTGGCTCGGGGATAAGTTCAATGCGTTCAAGATCCTCATGCTGGTTTTCGGAGGCTTGACGCTTTCCGGGGTGCTATTGTCTTTTAAGCCCGAAATCGTCTTGTTTACGGTTGGCTGTTTGTCAGTCGCGGCCTGTGCGGGAATCGGAAACGGTACGATCTTCAAGCTTGTACCACTGTATTTCTCGAAGCAAGCCGGGATTGTGAACGGGATTGTGGCGGCGATGGGCGGATTGGGCGGATTTTTTCCGCCGCTTATGTTGACCGCCCTCTTTAATCTGACGGGCCATTATGCGATCGGGTTTATGGCTCTATCTGAAGTAGCTCTGGCGAGCCTTATTCTTGTGTTCTGGATGTTTTATCAAGATAAGCTTGTGCTGAAGGATCGTATTTTTGAGCATACCGGTGAAGGAATCATGGTTACCAATACGAAAGGGATTATCACGATGGTGAATCCGGCATTCAGTTCGGTTACCGGTTATCAGCCCGATGAGGCAATCGGGAAGACCCCGCGCATCTTAAAATCGGGGAGACAAAGCCGGGATTTCTATAAACAAATGTGGGTTTCACTCAAGAAAAGCGGGTTTTGGCAAGGGGAAATCTGGAACAAACGCAAGAATGGCCAAATATATCTGGAGTGGCTGACCATCAGCGCCATCAAGAACGAGGGTGGAGACGTTCAAAACTATGTCGGAATGTTTAGCGATATCACGATGCGAGCTAAGAACAGCCAAGAGTCCATTAAAGAAAAACAAGGAGGAATCAGTGAACAGGCCTTCCCTCCTTATAACAACGTCATCGGTCCATCGAACGATGTTTTACGGACTGACTAATGCGCGGCGTCGGATAGTTCGTGATCGGTGTCGAGCAAATATTTCTCCTCATGTTCACTGTGGATTCGGACGATTTGAGCGATGGTCTTGAATCGATCCATGATGGCTTCGCTAAGCTCCTCATGAGCCAAGCTTGATTTCACTTCCGCTACTAGCAGCCTTATGAGATCATGATCCCGGCGCAGCATGATCACAGTTTCTGAAAGTTCTGGTTTCTGCTGCGCCATATCGTTGTAAAACCCTTCTTCTTCCGCTTCTGCGTGAGCCAGTGTACGTGTCTCCCAATGTTCAATCAGGGCGGTGGCAACCACGCGGGAATGTTCTATCCGGTTTTCCTTTAATAATTGCACAAGCAGGTCAGTCAATTGGATTCCTTCCGACAGCGCACCGTCATGTATCGCGCGATGCGCGTGCAGTTGTTTGAGTGCAGGCCCCGACAAGTCATTCACCTCTAGCAAAGTATTTATCCCCAGTATAGACCTTATAAGATCCTCTTAATCCAATCTATATGGCATTATGCATCGAATCCGACATCCAACTGCATATTTTTGCCACCAACGGCAAATAACAAGAACTAACATGAATGTAAGCTGGAGGGGATTGGATGGCACGCAGTATTTCTCCGTTCTTGAAAAAGTTGCGGTATTTCGGGAAGGCCGAAAACCTTACCGAACACAGTGTATTATCGCCTTACGAAAGAGAGCAGGCCGAAAAAGTGTATCGCCGCCGTTGGCAGCACGATAAAGTGGTTCGCACGACGCATGGGGTAAACTGCACGGGGTCCTGCAGCTGGAAGGTGCATGTCAAAGACGGAATTATCACATGGGAAACCCAACAAACGGATTATCCGACGACCGGTCCAGATATGCCCGAGTATGAGCCTCGCGGGTGCCCAAGAGGAGCCAGCTTTTCATGGTATACCTACAGTCCGCTTCGCGTTCGTTACCCTTACGTCCGTAGCGCATTGCTCCAGATGTGGAGACACGCGTTGAAACAAGAGGGCGACCCGGTTTCCGCATGGAGGTCCATCGTCCAGGATCCAGACAAAGCAAAAAGGTATAAGCAAGCTCGTGGAAAAGGGGGATTTGTCCGCGCTGATTGGGATGAGGCGAATATGATGATCTCAGCCTCTCTCATCCATACGATCCAAACCTACGGTCCCGACCGGATATTTGGTTTTTCTCCGATCCCGGCTATGTCCATGGTCAGTTATGCGGGAGGCGGGAGGTTTTTATCGTTATTAGGCGGCTCTTTACTCAGCTTTTACGATTGGTATGCCGATTTGCCGGCTTCCAGTCCGCAAATATGGGGAGAGCAAACTGACGTTCCGGAAAGCTCCGACTGGTTTAATTCCGGCTATCTGCTGATTTGGGGCTCCAACCTGCCGCAAACCCGAACGCCGGACTCCCACTTCATGATTGAATCCCGCTATCGGGGCACGAAAGTGGTTGCCGTAGCGCCGGATTATGCCGAGTATGTGAAATTCGCCGACAACTGGCTTGCTGTCCAGCCCGGCATGGATGCTGCCCTTGCCATGGCGATGACCCATGTGATTCTAAAGGAATTTTATGTGGATCGAAAGACTGATTACTTTATCGACTACGTGAAGAAATATACTGACTTGCCTTTTTTGGTTGTTTTGAATAAAAGGGGAGAGTATTTCACGGCGGACCGATTCTTGAGGGCCATCGACCTCGGGATGCCGCTTCAGCATGGGGAATGGAAAACCGTCATGTGGGATGAGAAAACGAAGCGTTTCGCAGTCCCCAACGGAACCATTGGACATCGTTGGGAGGACGACGGAAACTGGAACCTGCACTTGCGGGATCAGGCGAACGGATTGTCGAACATCGATCCGGCGCTCAGCTTTCTGGGTACGGAAGATCAGGTGGTAACCCTGGAAATCCCGCACTTTGAGCCGGAGTCCAAGACGATCCTTCGCCGCTCCATCCCAGCCAAGGCGATTACGATCAAAGGTGAATCCGTATTCGTTGCAACCGTCTTTGATTTGCTGATAGCCAAAGTCGGCATTTCCCGCGGTTTGCCGGGGGATTATCCAACGGATTATGATGATCCGCAGCCTTATACGCCTGCATGGCAAGAGGCCATTACAGGCATTGACCGCAAACTGGCGGCACAAATTGCTCGGGAGTTTGCCCAGAACGCCGTAGATTCCAAAGGGCGCTCGATGATTATCATGGGCTCTGGAATTAATCACTGGTACCATTCCGACGCGATTTACCGGGCTGTATTAAACCTGGTTCTGCTTACCGGATCGCAAGGGGTCAACGGCGGAGGGTGGGCCCATTATGTCGGCCAGGAGAAAGTAAGACCTCTGGAAGGATGGCAAACCATAGCAATGGCCCGGGATTGGGGCGGACCGCCGCGGCTGCAGAACGGGACGTCTTTCTTCTACTTCGCAACCGAGCAGTGGCGGTACGAGGATCAATCAATGAGCGATCAGATTTCTCCCTTGGTGGATAAGCCGCGTTATGCACATGGCGGAGACTATAACCATTTGGCTGCGCGACTGGGATGGCTGCCCTCTTATCCGCAGTTTAACCGGAACAGCCTGAAGCTTTTTGATGAGTCGAAAGCTTCAACCAAAGAAGAAGCGATTCAGCACGTCGTGAAACAGATCAAACAGGGGCAACTCAAATTCGCCATTGAGAATCCGGCAGATCCGGTCAATTTCCCGCGTATCCTGTTTGTTTGGCGGGCCAATTTGATCGGAAGCTCGGCGAAAGGCCACGAATATTTTCTGAAGCATCTGCTTGGTACCCACCATGCGAATATGAGCGAGCAGAATCAGGACCTAAAGACGGAAGAAATACAGTGGTCGGATCATTCGCCGGAAGGAAAGCTGGATCTGATGATCAACGTCGATTTTCGCATGGCGGGAACCGGCCTCTATTCCGATATCGTCTTGCCTGCTGCTACCTGGTACGAGAAATACGATATCAGCAGCACCGATATGCATCCGTTCGTGCATCCGTTCAATCCGGCTATTGCACCGCCTTGGGAAGCACGTTCCGACTGGGATTTTTTCAAGAAGCTCGCCCGTACCTTCTCGGAAATGGCATCAAGGTACTTTTCAGGCCCGATTAAGGATATGGTCGCGACTCCCCTGCTCCACGATTCACGGGATGAAATCGCGCAGCCGTACGGCCGGGTTGAGGATTGGAAGAGCGGGGGTAACGATCCGGTTCCCGGCTTGAATTTTCCCCGTCTTCATGTGGTGGAACGCGATTACGTCAAGGTGTACGAGAAATTTATTGCCCTCGGCCCGATGGTGAAAGAGCAGATCGGGGCGAAAGGGATGTCCTGGAGCGCCAAAGATGAATATGAGAAGCTGAAGGCTATGTTGGGAACCGCCTCCCAGACTGCGGACTACAAGGATTGCCCAAGCCTGTATACGGATCGGGATGCGGCGGAAACGATCCTGACGCTATCCAGCACGACCAACGGAGCGCTCGCCATGAAAGCTTGGGAGGCCGCAGAGAAACGAACCGGACAGAAACTCAAGGATCTGGCGGAGGAACGTGCGGAGGAGCATATCTCGTTCCAGGAAATCACCGCTCAACCGAGACAGGTCATTTCTTCTCCGGTTTTCAGCGGCTCGGAAACCGGGAACCGCCGTTACTCGCCGTTTACGACCAACGTGGAACGGCTTATTCCCTGGCGGACTTTGACCGGCAGGCAGCATTTTTACCTCGACCACGAAATCATGCTTGAATTCGGAGAGGAGCTGCCAACTTTCAAAGCGCCATTGCGTAAAGCCGCGTTTTATCAGGCTGACCGAAAACCGGATGTGAAGGGGAAGCAAATATCCCTGCGCTATTTGACCCCTCATTATAAATGGTCCTACCACAGTACGTACGGTGACACGTTGACCATGCTGACCATGTTTCGGGGAGGGCCTCATGTCTGGATGAACAATCGGGACGCTGAGGAATGCGGGATCACGGATAACGATTGGCTGGAAATGTACAACCGGAACGGGGTTGTCGTCGCCCGAGCGGTTGTGAGTCATCGTCTGCCAAGAGGAGTAGTCTTCATGTATCACGTCCAGGAACGTCATATTAACGTTCCCGGTTCTCCGATTAGCAAGACGCGCGGCGGAACCTTCAACAGCCCGACCCGAATTCATGTGAAGCCGACCCAGATGATCGGCGGTTATGCCCAGCTCAGCTTCGGATTCAATTATTACGGCCCGACGGGAAATCAAAGGGATGAAGTCGTCATGATCCGCAAACTGAATCGGGAGGAGGTCAACTGGCTTGAAGATTAGGGCGCAATTCGGCATGGTGATGAATCTGGATAAGTGCATCGGATGCCATACGTGCAGCATCACCTGCAACAATACCTGGACGAACCGTCCGGGCGCGGAATACATGTGGTGGAACAATGTGGAGACCAAGCCTGGAATCGGATATCCAATGGAGTGGGAGAACCAGGACCTCCACAAAGGCGGTTGGACGCTGAAGAACGGGAAACTGGAGCTCCGCGCGGGCGGCCGGGCAACGAAATTGCTGAACATTTTTCATAACCCGAATATGGCTGTGATCGACGATTATTACGAACCGTGGACCTACGACTATGAAAACCTGATCAACAGTCCGGAAAAGCAGCATCAACCGGTTGCCCGGCCCAAGTCGCAGCTGACCGGCGAATATATGGATATCAAATGGGGACCGAACTGGGAAGACGATCTCGCCGGCGTTTATCAAACGGGATTGCGGGATTACAATGCCCAGGGGCTTGAAGAAAAAGTAAAATTTGAATATGAGCAAACCTTCATGATGTATTTGCCCCGCATTTGCGAGCATTGCATCAACCCGCCATGTGTATCCTCCTGTCCTTCGGGTTCGATCTACAAGCGCGAAGAAGACGGGATCGTGCTTGTCGACCAGAATGCTTGCCGAAGCTGGAGATTTTGCATGACGGGATGTCCATACAAAAAAGTCTATTATAACTGGAAAACGAACAAGGCTGAAAAATGCACGTTCTGCTTTCCCAGAATCGAAGCCGGGCTGCCGACCGTCTGTTCCGAAACATGCGTAGGCCGTCTGCGTTACATCGGGCTGGTGTTTTATGATCTGGACAAAGTGGAACAAGCGGCTTCCGTCGCAGATGAAAAAGATCTGTACGAAGCGCATTTGAACATTTTTCTTGATCCGCATGATCCTAAAGTCATTTGCGAAGCCCGCAAAGCTGGGTATCAGGAGGACTGGATCGAGGCGGCTCAACGTTCGCCTATCTATAAGCTGGCTGTCGAACAGAAGATTGCTCTACCCCTTCATCCGGAATACCGTACACTGCCGATGGTATGGTATATCCCGCCATTAAGTCCCATCATGGGGGCTTTCGAAGGTGCTCCAGAAGGGATTGATCCGCGCATCATCTTCCCGACGATCGACCAGATGCGGATTCCGATTGAATACTTGGCCAATATGCTGAGTGCCGGTGATACGAATGTCATACGGAATGTGTTGAAAAAAATGGTGGTCATGAGAAGCTACATGCGTTCCGTGAATTTGGGTAAAGAGCCGGATAAACGGTTGATCAATTCCGTCGGAATGACCGAACAAGCGGTGCGGGATATGTATGAATTGGCCGCAATTGCCAAGTATTCGGACCGTTACGTGATTCCTTCCTCTCACCGGGAAGTCGCAGAAAACATGTATTTGGGTCAGGGAACGGTCGGTTTCGATTTTATGGAGGGTTGCTCCGGATGCTCGGTGAATCATCAGATGCCGGAGGATTACAAATTCGGGGATGACTACTGGGGGAATTTGAGTGGAACAGCATCAAAAAATCTTTAAGCTCGCATCAGTCTTGCTGCAATATCCAGAGCCGGAATGGCTGCTTGCCGATGACTTGCGCCAGGAGATTATCGACCTGGATAATCGGACAATAAGGGAGATTTATCTGCAGTTCGTTGATTATATGGAGATTCATGGGGTTGAACGGCTGGCAGAGCAATATGTTGGAACCTTTGATTTCAGCGATACGACGACCCTTTACTTAACGTATCACCGATTCGGCGATAACCCGGATCGCGGCCCGGCATTCATCAAGTTAAGGGAGGAGTTCGCCAGCGCCGGATATCCTTTGGAAGATGACGAGTTGCCGGATTATTTGCCGCTGGTATTGGAGTTTGCTTCGATCGCGAGTCCGGAACATGCGAGAAAAATCTTTATGATCCATAAGCAAACGATCGACCGGCTTCTTGCCGAATTGGACAAGGCGGATAGTCCGTACCGCTGGATCATACAGGCTCTAGTTCATGCGATCGATGCGTTTCTTGCGGAAAGCAAGGCATCTTAGGGAGTAAGGAGGGATTCCATGACCGGGCTCGATCAATTTCTATGGCTGATTTACCCGTATATCATGCTAACGCTTTTTGTAGTTGGGCATATTTACCGCTACAACACAGACCAGTTCGGTTGGTCTGCGAAGTCCAGCGAGTTTCTGGAAAAGCGGAATTTGAAATGGGCAAGCCTGCTGTTTCACTGGGGGATCATATTCGTGTTCTTCGGGCATGTGGCGGGGGTGCTTGTCCCTAAAGGGTTTTACGAGGTCATTGGGGTAACGGACGAAATGTACCATTTCGGAGCTGTATGGATCGGCGGCGCAGCGGGGCTCATGGCGGTTGCGGGTATATTGCTGTTGTTTATCCGCCGGGTTACATTCCGCCGCCTCTCCATCCACAGCAGTACGAGCGACTGGATCACCTTGATCCTGCTCGCCTTCGTGATTGTAACCGGCTTTACGAACACGGTCGGATATACGGCTTCGGGAGGAGAATTCGACTACCGGGATTCGATCGGGCCGTGGTTTCGCGGCATCCTCAGCTTCAACCCTGATGCCGAGTTAATGGTCGGAGCGCCAATAGGCTTTCAAATTCATATTCTAGGCGCTTTTCTCCTGTTCGGGATTTGGCCTTTTACACGACTTGTTCATGTATGGAGTGTCCCGCTTACTTATCTGAACAGACGTTACTTAGTTTACCGTAGCATGAGACCGAAAAAAATCTGACCAGTCGAAAACAGTAGAAGGTCTCTGGAAATGGCTGAAAGGCGATGTCGTTAATAATGTCTTTTACCACACGGCAGCAGAAATTCGGAACAATGTTCACTCCTTCATGGAATCCATTATGAGGGAACCTCAAACAATAATTGACCGTCTCAAGCCTTCTACACAGACTGGGCTGCTTATCTATCAGGCTTTATCGATCAGACCTCTGAAAAAGACCTCTAGACTAATAGCCATTTGGTCTCTTAAGTGGTCATCTCCCATCTCGAACGCCTCCAACCCAAATCAGGCAAGAAGTTCAATCGATCCCTATGACCGATTCGATATGGAAGGAACTGTTCACCTCTTTAAGCAGCAACATGAATTCCTTCGTTTCAAATGCCGGAATCTACAGAAAAATACTTAATCCTTTTCTCCGCGAAGGATTAAGCGATTATTATGCCAACGATCAGATCGAAACTTTGATTGAAATGCTCTGGATTAAATATGCAGACTTAGAGATATCGATTCCTGATCAGAGATCACTAGGAGGAGAAACCAATGTCCGCCTTGCCGCATTTACCATAGCGTTATATCATTCGTTGACAGCTGCAGGAAAAACAAAAGAAGAGGCGACCCGAATCATCTTCGACATCAGTTGGCATGTTTATTCCAAAATGGCGGACATTGCTTGGTCAATGGCCGGTATGTTTTCCGACCAGACGTATAGCCGCATTCGATTATCTTTTAAAAATTTAAAAATTTATTTAATTTTCCTTTCAGTGAACCCTCTTACCGTTGGGAGTGGAAATATCCGGAAACAAATGCTGATGTGGTTGGGTTTGATTGCTTAAAATGTCCGGTAGCGGAATTTTTTGAATCCCATAATCTTTCCGAGCTGTGCGTAAAATACTTGGTGCAATTTGGACTATCCGCTTGCTGAACAATGGGGTGCCGTGCTGGAGCGCACGGCAACGATCGCTGGCGGTGCCAAGATATGTGACTTCCGCTGGAGAGTGAAGAAGGCTGCTGCGTTGTGATGCAGTTAGCTAAAGTCATCCATTGGATGTCACTTGGACAGTATGAGCGCGAGCGTGTTGACGTACGATTGGCTGCGAAATGATGTCGTAAACTACACCATGCAACAAAATTAGCCCCTTACGGGGCTTTATTGCTGCGGAAAGCTTGTTGTTCAATAGATCGCAAGGACAGCACTTCAAGGACGCGTTCGTGACGATCTTGGGCAGCTGCTATTTCATTGATGGATTCGGCACTTTTGGCTGTTTGCTCGAATGTAGCGTCCAGTTTCTGCTCAATCCTATCGATCTTATCATCCATTTTTTGAATCTTGTCATCCATTTTTTGAATCTTGTCATCCATTTTTTGAATCTTATCATCCATTCTTTGAATATTACCATCCATTATTTGGACGGTTTTATCCATCTCATCCAATTTTCCTAGAATCGTTTTCAACAACTCTTCACTCATCGTATCAACTCCTTGTTTTAGGATAGCATGGAGTGGTTTAGGCTTGCAATGATAGCCTCTTACGTGGCCTATTTCTCAAGTTCATCAATGACATATTTGATTGGTATTGCGAATTCGAGATTAGACCCTTGAATGCCTGATGATGTAATTCCGATCCATAAGTCTGGCTATTTCCTTTGCTGTTTGGGGGATTTGCCCGATCTTGCCCGTAATTGCCCATTTATTTCCTAACTGATCAGCTGTTACGGTTCCTTTTAAAAATCCGCTAAAAGTGTAACTATCAATTGAAATTGTGCCGATCTGGTTATCTCCATCCCCGTAATTAATTTTAAGGGCTCTTCGCCACTAGCGATGCTATGAGCATAAATTAGCTCTACGAATTTCCAGA
>NZ_CAUPYC010000092.1:0-13712 GCF_963515335.1 uncultured Paenibacillus sp.
CTATTACAATGATCACGGACATGCCCACGTGCATCGTAAAGCATCGGACATTCTGCAAATGATCGAAGCATCCGGCCTGCCTCCAAGAGTAAAAGCTCGAAGCCTTTCCATCTTCAAGGTGATCGCGCTAGCCGAAGGGAAAATCCATGGCATCGATCCCTCCGCCGTCCATTTTCACGAGGTTGGCGCGATGGACTCCATCTTGGACATTATCGGGGTGTGCCTGGCATTGGAGAGTCTTCAAATTGACGAAATCCTCGTATCCCCCGTGCCGGTCGGTTCCGGCAGGGTACGAATGGCGCATGGCGTGTATCCGATTCCGGCTCCGGCTACGGCGGAGATCCTGCTGGGGGTTCCTTTGTCTTCCTTTACCGCCCCGGGCGAACTAACCACGCCGACGGGAGCAGGGATCGTGAAGGCGCTTGCGGCCGGGTTTGGTCCATTGCCGGAAGGCACAATCGAGCGGATCGGTTACGGTGCCGGCACCAAGGATTTCGACCATCCCAACGTGTTAAGGGCCATGCTGCTTAAACGGGATATACCTGCGGCGGTTCCGACGGAAACGATAACTGTGCTGGAAACGCAGGTGGACGATGGATGCGGCCCGGGCAGCCCGTACTTCCGGAGTTCCGCTGAATACCGTATACCGAGAGGTGTACAGGCGATTGGATTGGACCACTTGATGGGCAAAGCGATCGGACTTACTTTGATTTTCATGGCCATTCTTTTGCTCGTTACAAGGGGCGGGTATAACGCCTGGATGCGGTAATAAGCGCGAGTTTTGGATATAAAAGCGGTTCACCGGAAGGTGGACTGTTTTTATTTATGCTTTCGTTTATTATCTGCGCTGTCCATCCTATTTATACGGCTCGCGTCGGAATTTCGAAATTCCGAGGGGGTGATTCCCTCCAGCTTTTTGAATATGCGAGTGAAGTAACCGGCATCATCAAATCCAACGTGTCCGGCGATCCATCCGATTGAGGCACGGTCTGTTTTTAGAAGTATTTTAGCTTCTTCTATCCGTCGTTTTTGTTGGTAATCGGTAAGGGTCATTCCTGTTTCTTTCTTGAATTGTCTCGACAAATGTGCCGGATGTACGTGGCAATGTTCAGAAAGATGGCCTAGATTCAATGGTTTGCTGAAGTGAACCGCAATATATTCTGACGCTTTTTGAACTAAAGGCGAATATCCGGAAACGGCACGATGACGTACCAAATCGCAATATTCGTCGCACATTACGGCGATTAGATGATTGAGCGAATCGATGGTATCGGACCGTTCGATTTGCTTGGAGAATTTCTCGGAAATTTGATGAAGGAAGAATGGTTGGACCTTTCCTTTTTCTGCCGCGATTCGCAGGAGTGTATTTAAAACGACCATTAAATTTTTCATCGCCCTAACCGGTTGGTTGGGAAACCTTTCGGAGAAATCAAACAAATTTTTCGTTTTTGAAAAGATTTCTTTTAGCCTTGCTTTATCGCCCTGCTCAACGGCCCACATCATTTCTTTTTCCATTTTATAACGCAATTCGATTAAATCGATATAGGTTTCATCAGTTTGTTGCAACATAAGTTCGATATTCTTCTGCTGAGATGATACCGGCGGATTTTCATGGGTACCCAATATCCGAAGGGAGGTCTGGCGGATGGAACCTGCCCGGTCCAGGATATTGGCCAAACTCTGAAGTTTGGATCTGCTGATCAGTTTTAAACCGCGGTAAAATGCCTCCAATTCAATAAGTTTTTGTTGATTGATTTTGAATTTTGTATGGAATCTATTCGTATCAGGCACTTGCATTAAGAAAGGACCGTTAATTAATATCTTCGTTTGTTCCCCATTGCTCTGGAATGGTCTGGCTACGTAGGAAAATCCCCATTCATTGGTGTACATGCAGCATTCCTTGGGGGATCGCTTTGCTTCTTTGCTAAGGAAGAGGAAGTCTTTCCGCTGCACCTCGAGCATAAATTCCGGCAAAGGATCACGCTCATGCACCAAATGGAGAGAACCGTTGTTGTTCAATACGACCGTATTGATATCTGTCAAGCGAAAAATCGTCAGGCTGACGGTTGTTAATGGAAGAGTCTGAATGGTCATCTTGATCATCCTTATACCATGTTAAAATTGTCCCGACAATGTTATTTAAATTCTACTGTTTCATATCCCGTTATAAGTATAATCTTTGTTGTAGACATTTAAAATAAAAAATAAAAGGGGAGGCAGGGAAAATGTTATATCCAATCGTTACCGAGTCTCGGGGAATTGTAGATTTAAATGGGATTTGGAATTTTAAACTTGATTTTGGAAAGGGTTTTCAAGAAAAGTGGTATGAATCTCCACTTACCGACACCATAAATATGTCAGTTCCATCTTCTTTCAATGATGTAGGAGTGACTGCCGATATTCGCAATCATGTAGGCTGGGTGTGGTACGAAAGAAATTTTACGGTACCAAGCCTGCTTTTCTCAGAGCGAATTGTTTTGCGTTTCGGTTCCGCTACTCATAAGGCGAAGGTTTATGTGAACGGCGAGCTTGTTGTTGAACATCAAGGAGGATTCACTCCGTTCGAAGCCGAAATCAACCGATTCTTAACTGGCGGCAAAAACCGCTTAACAGTTGCTGTGAACAATATCGTGGATGAAAGCACGCTGCCTGTGGGAAATTATAGCGAGCAGGAAATCCCCGGCCTTGGTAAGGTCGTCAGAAACAGTCCGAATTTCGACTTCTTTAATTATGCGGGTATCCATAGGCCGGTTAAGATTTATACTACACCTCACACTTACGTCAAGGATGTCGCGGTCGTTACGGACTTCAAAGAAACGACGGGGAATGTTCGCTATGAGGTAGAGATCGTGGGAGAGGCACAGGTTAAGGCAGCGGTTATGGATGAATCGGGTGCTATCGTCGCGGAAAGCAGCGGTTTGTATGATACCATCAGCATCAACGAAGTCAAACTGTGGGAGCCGTTGAACTCGTATCTTTATACCCTCAAGGTCGAGCTTATCAAAGATGGAAAGGTTGTTGACGTTTATGAACAGCCTTTCGGGGTTAGAACCGTTCAGGTGAAGGCCGGTAAATTCCTGATCAATAATAAGCCTTTTTATTTTAAAGGTTTTGGGAAGCACGAAGATACTCCGATTCACGGCAGAGGCTTTGACGAAGCGGCCAACGTTCTCGATTTCCGTCTGATGAAATGGATTGGCGCCAATTCGTTCCGGACGTCCCATTATCCTTATTCCGAAGAATTGATGCGACTGGCGGACAAAGAAGGCATCGTCGTCATCGATGAAACGCCGGCCGTCGGACTGCATCTGAACTTCATGATGATTTTCGGCGGGGAACGGAAGATCAATACATGGGAAAAATTGAAGACTAGCGAGCATCATCAGGATGTAATTCGCGAACTGATTGCCCGCGATAAAAATCATCCGTGTGTGGTCATGTGGTCCATCGCCAATGAACCGGCTTCCGAAGAAGAGGGAGCTTATGAGTATTTCAAGCCGCTGGTGGATTTGGCCAAAGAGATCGACCCGCAGAAAAGACCTGTAACTATCGTCACTCACCTTGGGTCGACTCCGGATATATGCAAGGTGGCCGAACTTGTCGATGTGCTTGCGTTAAACCGTTATTACGGTTGGTACGTACAAGGCGGAGATTTGGAGGTTGCCAAAATCAAGCTCCGCGAGGAATTTAACGGCTGGCAAAAGCGCTGCCCGGGCAAACCGATTATCATGACCGAGTACGGTGCGGATACGGTTGCAGGATTGCACGATGTCGACCCCGTTATGTTTACTGAAGAGTACCAAGTGGAGTATCTGCGCGCCAACCATGAGGTCTTCGACGAATTCGACAACTTCGTCGGCGAACAGGTTTGGAATTTCGCAGATTTTAACACGAGCCAGGGAATCATACGGGTGCAAGGCAATAAGAAAGGGATTTTTACGCGGGATCGTAAACCGAAATATGCAGCGCATGAACTGCGCAAAAGATGGCTTTCGATCCCCCAATACGGATATAAGCAATAAGGTTTGGCAGTATTTCGGCTTTTCTTGTCGGGGAGTCTGGATTGGAAGAAAGACTCCCTACTGAAAAAAATATTTTTCATCAGGTAATTGCAAGCGATTTCATTGCAAGAAAAACAGCTAAGATATGGGGGCGTAAAAAATGGCTCAAAACGCCGCACTAAAGGTTTCAGGAACAAATGCCGACGGAAACGCGTCGCGTCCTTTCGGTTTGAGCGATAAACTCGGCTATTTGTTCGGCGATTTCGGCAATGATTTCTTCTTTATTTTGGTAAGCTCATTCCTAATGGTTTACTACACGGATATCTTCAATATTAGTGCGGCAACCGTCGGGTTAATGTTTTTAATCGCAAGATTATGGGATGCCGTTGCGGATGTGATGTGGGGCCGGTTCATTGATATGAGAAAACAGGGCAAGCACGGCAAATTTAAACCTTGGATTTTCAGAATGTCTTTTCCACTTGTAATTTCAGGTGTGTTAATGTTCGTCAAAATTCCGGGGATGTTGGACGGATTTTATCTGGCATACGCTTTTGTCACATACCTTGTTTGGGGAACTTTATACAGTACGGTAAATATTCCTTACGGCTCGATGGCCTCCGTCATTACAAGCGATCCTGTCGAACGGACAACATTATCTACATTTAGAACGATGGGCGCTATGCTTGCGTCTTTAATCATTAACGTAGTCGGACCATTGATTTTGTTTGTAAACAATGAGGCGGATCCGGACCGTTTTCTAATGGCGGCCATTATGTTCGGTATTTTATCTATCGCCTGCTATATGGCGTGCTATAAGTTATCGACGGAACGCATTGCGATGAAGGAAACTCAAGCAAAAAATCTGAATTTAGGCAAAACATTAAAAGGGCTGTTGAAAAATAAACCGTTACTCTCCATACTTGCGGCATCTTTAACTTTTATGATGCTCACAATGCTGGTCGGCGCAGCGAATGTGTATTTGTTTAAAGACTATTTTGGCAACGCTTCAGTATTAAGCATGGCAGGTTTGATTCAGGCAGTCGCCGTATTTGTCGCTATTCCGTTAGCCAAGCCGTTGGTGGCCCGATTCGGGAAGAAGGAAGTTGCATCGGCGGGCATGCTGCTTGCAGGCGTTGTTTATCTGCTTTTATACTTGTTGCCAAACTTGACTGCTATTCAATTTATCGCGGTTTCCGCTGTGGGTATGTTTGGATTTGCATTCTTCAATATCGTGGTTTGGGCTTTCGTAACGGACGTTATCGATTATCATGAGTATTTAACAGGCTTGCGGGAAGATGGAACGGTGTATTCTGTTTACTCGTTCGCCCGTAAAGTAGGGCAGGCAATTGCCGGGGGGATCGGTGGCATGGTGATCGGGGCGGTCGGCTATAACGCAACCCTCGAGACCCAAACAGAAAGCGTGCTTGACGGTATTTGTGCATTAGGCACTTTAGTGCCGGCCGTCGTCTACTTGTTGATCTTTTTTATTTTAGTATTTCTATATCCATTGAATAAGCAGCGCACAAACCAGCTTGCCACAAATTTGGCCGAAAAAAGAAAGAATCAAAATTAACTTGTAAAAAGAAAGAAGATAGCTCAGGTATTTTAGCTATCTTCTTTCTAATTTATCGTTTGCCGATTTTGGGACGTTTCAAGGAAGAAGACCGTTCCTCCAAACGGGGGTCCAGCAGCGATGTCAAGCGCGAAGGTCCGTTCTCCGCCATAATCTGGAGCAGCGCCGCGGCGATCCGTTCCGCGAACAACGTAACCGGAGCGCCGACTGCCGTCACCGGAACGTCTAATTCCTCTAGCTGCGGAATGTTGTCATAGCTGACAAGGGACAGATCTTCCGGAACATGAAGCCCGCCGTCCAGCACCGCTCTTAAGAAGCCGGCCGTTACGTCGAACGCCCCGGTAATGACGGCGGTCGGCCGGATTTCAAGCGCAAGCAGCATGCGGCCGGCTTCGAAGCCATGCCGCCAAGTATTGCCGCGAGAATTGAGGATGATCGCCGAATCGGCGGTTAACCCGCATTCAAACGCGCTCTCCAGATATCCTGCGACCTTCTCCTGCTGCTTGGCATCGGCTTCCCGCGCGTCGCCGATATAGGCGATTCGGGTATGGCCAAGAGAGGATAAATATCTTACGGCTTCTTTCAATGCGTCCTTTCGCTTTACGTCGACCAGCGCGTATCGCGGACCGGCAATATGGGAGGAGCCGATCGAGACGGCCGGAATATTGGTTGTGACGGGTTCCGCATGCCGTTCTTCCGGCGTAATGTCCTCGAACACGATGATCCCGTCCACCTGTAGCCGTTGAAAGAGCCGGACCGCCGAGGCCGGCGGAAGAATCGACAGAATGACCTCATATCCGCGTTCGGCGAGCGCATCGTTAATGCGGCTGACCAGCACGGAAAGCGCCACCCGCTCGAGCGAAGGCAGCACGACTCCGACGGTCATGCTGCGGCGGGATACGAGGCTCTTGGCCGCCAGGTTCGGCTCGTAACCGAGCTGCGCCGCCAGCTCGACGATGCGCCGCTTCGTGTCGGGTTTGACCAGCGGACTGTCGTTAAGCGCCTTGGACACGGTGGAATAGCTGACGCCCGCAAGGCGGGCGATATCCTTAATGGTGACATTCATAGTTGTTCACCGCTCCCAAGATAATAAATAACATACGTTTTCAAAAAAATCAGAATGTATTTTTAAAATATCATTGATTTAACCGTAATTTCAACATATTATATAAATGCACACCAATAACAACGTTGTTATATTTCGCAATAGCCGCGCATGAAGGGGCATACAAAGAGCTTCTCTAATTTTCGCACATTAGGAAACACTTAGGATTGTAGACGAAATTGAACACTAAAGGAAGGTAACTTTCATGAGCGAAATCATTCAAAATATGTTGAAGCCGATCCCGATCCCGCCGGTCGTTCGAATTCGCCAAAAGTTCGATGCCTCTAAGCTGGATGACCCGCTGGCGGTATTAATTGAAGAGCTGAAGAGGCCTGGTGCCGTCGATGCTCTTCGCCCGGGGCAGCGCGTCGCCGTCGCGGTCGGCAGCCGCGGAATCGCAAACATAGCCGGCATAACGAAGACGACTATTGATGCCATTAAAGCAGCCGGCGCGAATCCGTTCATTGTGCCGTGCATGGGCAGCCACGGCGGGGCAACGGCGGAGGGCCAGGCCGAGGTGCTGAAGCATCTCGGCATCGACGAAGCGTCGATGGGGGCTCCGGTGGAATCGTCGATGGAAGTCGTTGAAATCGACCGCTTGCCGAACGGCTTGCCGGTATATGTCGACAAGATCGCCTCAACCGCCGATGCCATTATCGTTATCAATCGGGTGAAGCCGCATACGGCGTTCCGAGGGCCGATCGAGAGCGGCATTATGAAGATGATCGCGATCGGCCTTGGAAAGCAGAAGGGCGCCGAAGCGTGCCATCAGCTCGGATTCAAATATATGGCCGAATTCGTGCCGGAGATGGCCCAGGTCATGATCAAGAAGCTGCCGATCGTGTTTGGAGTCGGCGCGGTGGAGAACGCCTATGACGAGACGTGCCATATTGAGGTTCTTCCCGCGGACCGCATCTATGAGCGGGAAGTGGAGTTGCAGAAAATGGCGAAGTCCCGGATGCCGAGGCTGTTGTTCGACCAGATTGACGTGCTTGTAGTCGATCAGATCGGAAAAAACATCAGCGGCGACGGCATGGACCCGAACGTGACCGGCCGGTATCCGACGCCTTATGCCTTCGGAGGTCCCGACGTGAACAAGATCGTCGTGCTAGACGTAACCAAGGAATCGAAAGGCAATGCGAACGGCGTCGGCACGGCCGATTTCACGACGCGCCGGCTTGCGGACAAGATGGACTTCACGGCGACATACTTGAACGGATTGACGTCGACCGTGTGCGCCCCGACGAAGCTCGCAACGACGCTAGAAAGCGACGAGCTGGCGATTAAAGCGGCGGTGAAGACGTGCAACGTGCTCGATTTCACAACGTGCAGGCTTGTCCGCATCCGCGACACGCTTCATCTGGGCGAGATCGAGATTTCGGTGCCAATGCTTATGGAAGCGCGCGAGCATCCGGACATCGAGATCGTATCCGAGCCTTATGAATGGAAGTTCGACAGCGAGGGGTATTTCTTACGATGAAACCATACATTGTCGCCGTAGATATCGGTACGACAAGTACTAAGGCGGCTGTAGTCCACCAGAGTGGTACGATTCGCGCGGCGCTGTCGGTGGAGTACCCGTTGTACACGCCGGCTCCCGACCGGGCGGAGCAAGACCCGGACGAGATCGTCGGCGCGGTTGCAGACTCGGTACGAGACGTGATCGCGAAGGCTGCGGTCGGCGCGGATGAAGTTCGGTGCGTTGTCTTTAGTTCGGCGATGCACAGCCTCATCGCGCTCGATCGCGAAGGCGCGCCGCTGACCCCGTCCATCACATGGGCGGACAACCGGAGCGCGCCGTTCGTGCGTGTCCTGAAAGATCAATCCGACGCTCAGGCAATATATGCCGCGACAGGCACGCCGATCCATCCGATGTCGCCCCTGATCAAGCTGATGTGGATGCGGGAACGCGACTCGTCCGTGTTCGGGAAGTCGCACCGGTTCGTCGGCATCAAGGAATACGTGCTCGGGCGTTGGTTCGGAGGCGGGAACCACGTCGTCGATCACTCCATCGCAAGCGCGACGGGTTTGTTTTCATTGCAAAACCGCGCATGGCATGAGCCGGCGCTGCAAGCCGCAGGCATCGACGCGTCCCGCCTACCCAAGCTGGTGTCCACGACGCACGTGCTGGAAGGCATGGACCGCGCGTGGGCGGAGCGGCTCGGGCTCGCGGCAGGTACGCCGATCGTCGTCGGCGCCTCCGACGGCGTGCTCGCTAACGTGGGCGTTGGCGCGGTCGAGCCGGACCAGTTCGCGGTGACGATCGGCACGAGCGGTGCGGTGCGGGCCCTCGTGAGCGAGCCGCGCACCGACCCGCAGGGCCGCACGTTCTGCTATGCGCTGACGGACGACCGCTGGGTCGTCGGCGGCGCGATCAACAACGGCGGCGTCCTGTTCCGCTGGGTACGGGACGAGCTAGCGACGAAGGAAGCGGATGAGGCGCGCGCGGCGGGCATCGATCCGTACGACCGCCTGACCGAGCTGGCGCGGCAGGCGCCCGCGGGCAGCGGCGGCCTGGTCGTGCTGCCGCTGTTCGCCGGCGAGCGCGCGCCGTATTGGAACGCCAACGTACGCGGCGTCTTCTTCGGCTTATCGCTCGCACACGGCAAGCCGCACATGGTCCGGGCCGTGCTGGAGGGCGTCGGTTACGCCGTGCGCTCCGTCGCGGAAGCGGTCGGCGACGCCGCCGGCCGCCCGCGCGAAATTCGCGCGTCGGGCGGCTTCGCCCGGTCGCCGTTCTGGCGTCAGACGATCGCCGATATTCTCGGCGCGCCGCTGACCGTGCCCGACGCGATCGAGAGCTCCGCGCTCGGAGCGGCCGCGCTCGGCCTCGTCGCTCTCGGCGACTGGGACAGTCTGGAGCCGGCGCGCGCCTGGTCGCAATCGTCGCACACGCACGAGCCGAACACGGCCCATCGGGCGGCGTATGACGAACTGTTTGCGATATACAGCGATTTATATCCGAGGCTCGTGTCGCCTTTCGAGCGGATCGTCAACTTCCAAACATCGCAGTCTTAAGAGGAGGAGAAATCAACACATGGCAGCAATCGATTTGTTCGACCTGACCGGCAAGACGGCCGTCATCATCGGCGGCAACAGCACGCTCGGCTCCGTCATGGGCGAGGCGCTCGGCGCATACGGCGCGAAAGTTGCCGTCGTCGGACGCAACGCCGAGACTTCCGCAGCCGCCAAGCAGCGTATCGAGGCCGCAGGGGGAGAAGCGGCCGTGTTCCAGGCTGACGCGACAAGCAAGGATGACCTGAGCCGCATCCTCTCTGAGATCGTGGAATGGTCCGGAAGCGTGGATATCCTGCTGAATTGCCCCGGCAAAAACAGCGCCACTCCCTTCTTCGAAATTACCGAGGAAGAATGGGACAGCATCATGGATGTCAATCTAAAGGGCGTCATGATCGCGTGCCAGGTGTTCGGCAAACGGATGATCAACCAGGGCAAGGGCGGCAGCATCATCAACATCTCTTCCGTATCGTCCGGGCCGCCGCTCTCCCGCGTCTTCACGTACTCCGTCTCAAAGGCGGGCGTCAATTCCGTGACTCAGTTTCTCGCTCGCGAATTCGCGCCACACACCATTCGCGTCAATGCTATCATTCCAGGCTTCTTCCCGGCCGAACAAAACAAAAAAATATTGTCCGAAGACCGCATTAAGAGCATCATGGGCCACACCCCGATGAACCGGTTCGGGCTAGCGGAAGAGCTGCAGGGCGCAGCCGTGTATCTCGCATCCGAGAAAGCTTCGAGCTTCGTAACCGGCACATTCCTGCGCGTCGACGGCGGATTTGGAGCGATGACAATATGACAAACAACGGCAAGAAACAGCAAATCGGCGTCGTAGGCCTGGCCGTCATGGGCAGAAACCTGGCGCTCAACATGGAGAGCAAGGGGTTCTCTGTCTCCGTATATAACCGTTCTCCCGAGAAAACGCATGAGCTGCTGGCCGAGGCGCAAGGCAAAAACCTGATCGGCACGTTCAGCGTGGAGGAGTTTGTACAATCGCTCGAGCGCCCGCGTAAAATCATGATCATGGTCAAGGCTGGCGGCCCGACCGACGCTACGATCGAGCAGCTACTGCCGCACCTGGAGCAAGGAGATATCATTATCGACGGCGGCAACACCTACTTCAAGGAAACGCAACGCCGCGACAAGGAGCTTAACGGCAAGGGCATTCGCTTCATCGGCACCGGCGTATCCGGCGGCGAGGAAGGCGCGCTCAAGGGGCCGGCGCTCATGCCGGGGGGCCCGAAGGACGCTTATGAGCTCGTGGCGCCGATCTTTACGGCAATCTCGGCGCAAGTAAACGAAGAACCGTGCTGCACGTACATCGGACCGGACGGCGCGGGCCATTATGTAAAGATGGTGCACAACGGCATCGAGTACGGCGACATGCAGCTCATTTGCGAAGCATATCATTTGCTGAAGGACGTGCTCGGCTTGCCCTCCGAGAAGCTGCACTCTATCTTCTCAGAGTGGAACAAGGGCGAGCTGGACAGCTACCTCATTGAAATCACGCAGGACATCTTCTTGAAGAGAGATCCTGAAACCGGACTCCCGATGGTTGACGTCATCCTTGACAGCGCGGGGCAGAAAGGCACAGGGAAATGGACGAGCGAGAGCGCCCTCGATCTCGGCGTGCCGCTGTCCATCATTACGGAATCGGTGTTCGCACGCTTTATCTCGGCTATGAAAGAAGAGCGCACGGAAGCCAGCCGCATTCTGAACGGGCCGTCCAGGAAGCCGCTCGGCATCGATCGCGATACGTTCATCGAGCAGGTGCGCCGCGCGTTGTATGCAAGCAAGATCTGCTCTTACGCCCAAGGCTTCGCGCAAATGCGCGCCGCATCGGAGTATTACGGCTGGAATCTGCAATACGGCGAAATCGCCAAGATTTTCCGCGGCGGCTGCATTATCCGGGCGAGGTTCCTGCAAAATATCACCGACGCTTACAAGCGCAACCCGGAGCTGAAGAACCTCCTGCTTGATGACTACTTCAAGAATGCCGTAGAGAACTATCAGGACGCATGGCGCAACGTCGTGTCCACTGCGGTGCAATTCGGTATTCCGACACCGTCTTTCTCGTCCGCGCTTGCCTATTACGATTCCTACCGGACGGAGCGGCTGCCGGCAAACCTGCTGCAGGCTCAGCGTGACTACTTCGGCGCGCATACATTCGAGCGCGTCGACAAGGAAGGCACGTTCCACTTCGAGTGGATGAAATAACTACAGGCGATCTGGGAGAGTGACGGAAATGGCGAAAGCTTTTATGGATGATAACTTCCTCTTGAACAATCCGACGGCGGCAGCGTTATATCACGAATACGCGAAGAAGATGCCGCTCATCGACTACCATTGTCACTTGAGCCCGCAGGAAATTTACGAGAACAAGCAATATAAAAATGTGACCGAGGTTTGGCTTTTCGGCGATCATTACAAGTGGAGAGCGATGAGGGCGAACGGGATAGACGAGGCTTGCATCACCGGAAACGCGAGCGACTACGACAAGTTTCTGGCCTATGCGAAGACGGTGCCGATGACGATCGGCAACCCGCTGTACCACTGGACGCATCTTGAACTGAAGCGGTATTTTGGCGTGGAAGAATTATTGAACGAACAGACGGCGCCGATGATTTGGGAGAAGGTGAACGCTCAGCTAACCGGGGGCGGCTTCGGGGCGCGCGATTTCATCACGAAGTCGGACGTCAAGTTGATCTGCACGACGGACGATCCGACCGATTCGCTTGAGTACCATGTTAAGATCAAGGAAGATCCAAGCTTCGACGTGGCCGTGCTGCCGTCGTTCCGTCCGGATAAGGGGCTTGAGATCAACAACAAAGGGTTCCTCGATTGGATCCGCAAGCTGGAAAGCGTGTCGGGAACAGCTGTCTCCGATTACGAAGGCCTGCTGGCGGCGCTGGAGAAGCGGGTTGAATTTTTCCACTCGAACGGCGGCCGTGTCTCCGACCATGCGCTCAATTATGTGCCGTATGCCGCTGCGACAAAGGAGGAAGCGGCTGCGGTCTTCGCCAAGGCGATCGCGGGCGAAACCGTAAGTCTTCACGAGGAGCAGCAGTACAAAACCTATACCCTTGTGTTCCTCGGCAAGCTGTATGCGGAGCGAGGCTGGGTCATGCAGTATCACATGAACGCCCTCCGCAACAACAATATGCGCGCATTCGAAACGCTCGGTCCGGACACCGGCTTCGACTCGATCAGCGACAGTGCGATCGCCCAACCATTGTCACGCTTGCTTGATGCGATCGAGCGCGAGAGCGAGACCGGGTTGCCGAAGACGGTGCTATACTCGCTGAACCCGGCGCACAACCATATCGTCGCCACGATGACCGGCAATTTCCAGGGCGGCGGCGTTGCGGGCAAGATGCAGTTCGGCTCCGGCTGGTGGCACAACGATACCAAGGAAGGCATGATCGCGCAGATGAAGACGCTGGCCGATGTCGGCTTGCTGAGCCGCTTCGTCGGCATGCTAACCGATTCGCGCAGCTTCCTGTCATACACTCGCCATGAGTATTTCCGTCGTATATTGTGCAACTTGATCGGCGAATGGGTCGAGGACGGCGAGTTCCCGGACGACCGCGAGCTTCTCGGCACAATTGTACAAAACATCTGCTACAACAACGCGAAGAACTATTTCTCATTTGAATAAAGATTACGAAGTGAAATCCCCGGAATTCGTTAATTCGTTCCGGGGATTTTCTCATTGAATGGAGTTTTTTTCTCAAAATGTTAATATAGTTCTGGTTTTGCAAAAATCATCCCAACCGTTTGAGCGCGTTATTAGTATACTGAAAAGGAAGGATCTTATCTCTCCGGAGAAGATTGAAAGCCCTTACAATAATGATAGAATGGTGATGCGCTTAGCTGTTTTAATTGGAGGGATTGTAATTTATGAGGTTTATGAATAAGTCTCTTATGAATTCTATTCGACTCAAACTGATCCTTGGATTAATTATCCTGAAATATTCACAGCACGATGCTGAAAATCCCGGAACCCATGTATATCAAG
>NZ_CAUPYC010000093.1:0-13297 GCF_963515335.1 uncultured Paenibacillus sp.
GTTACATGGTGGCGGGAGGCGGACGGCGGGCGAATAAGCGACATTTTGCAGGTTAGAACAAGCCCGCCAGAGCATTGAGTACCCGGCAGGCGCAGCCGTACCTTACACTAGCTTTGAAGCGGAGCCTTCGTCTCGCTTAGCTGATGGTGGAGCATGCCGACGAGCTGCTTTTGCGTCGACGGATCGCTTTCCTGCCAGATGAGCTCGAAAAGCACGCCCAAACCGGGCAACGACCGCTCGTCGCTGCCGACCGAATCCTCAATCACTTCGGCGAGCTCGTCTTCGGATTTATCGTGAACACGCTGAATGATCGCCTGCCGCAAAGTAAGTATAATGTTGTTGTTCAACCCGGATCCCTCCGTGCAGCCATGTTGTTTTCCCGTTTAGGATGCCCGTGCGGGGGGATTTCATCCTCGTTATTCCGAGCGCCGCTTGTGTTATAATGATCAATAAAATGGAAATGCTATCGGCGATGAGGAGTGGATGGGAACCAATGGCAAAGAAACAATACGCGGTTATCGGATTGGGGAGGTTCGGTTCGAGCGTGGCACAGGCCTTGTCCAAGCTGGGGTTCGAGGTGCTCGCCATCGATTCCAATGAACATCTTGTGCAGGAAGTTTCCGGCATCGTCACGCATGCCGTGACGGCTGACTCCACCGACGACGACGCGATGCGCGCACTCGGCATCCGCAATTTCGACGTGGTGGTCGTGGCGATCGGCCAGGACATTCAGGCGAGCATTCTGACGACGCTGATCCTGAAGGATCTTGGCGTACCCTACATCATCGTCAAGGCGCAAAATGAGCTGCACGGCAAGGTGCTCTCCAAGATCGGCGCTGATAAGATTGTATTCCCCGAACGGGATATGGGGCTGCGCGTCGCGCACCATCTGATTTCTCCGAACATTCTCGATTTCATCGAGCTGTCCGACGATTACAGCATTGCCGAATTATTGGCAACCGAAGGCATGATCGGCAAAAACCTGAAGCAGCTCGACATCAGGGCCAAATTCGGCTGCAACGTGATGGCGATCAAGGATGCGAACGGGGAGCGCATGAACATTTCCCCCAAAGCCGAAGATACGATTACACCGAATGACGTGCTGGTCATCGTGGGCAAAAACTCGGATCTCGCTCAACTGGAGCTCCATTACTCGGAAGGACGCTGACCGGATGAATCCGTTACATGCACAAACGATCGCTTCGCCGCAGAATCCAAGGGTGAAGGAATGGGCGGGGCTGCTCGATAAAAAAAACCGGGAGCGCAGCGGACGTTTTCTGATCGAAGGCGTACATTTGGTGATGGAGGCGCTTAAAGCGGGGGCACAACTCGACGCAGTCGTGTTCGATACCGAACGGGGCTGGCCGTCCGAATTAACGCCCTGGACGAAAGACGTCCCGAATCTTGAAATATTCGCAGCTTCTCCCGCCGTTATGGCCAAATGCTCCGATACCGACACGGTGCCGCCGGTATTTGCAATCGCTGCAAAGCCGGCGGTCGAGCCCGCGTCGCTGTATCGCGACGGCGCGCTGGTCGTCGTGCTTGACGGCTTGCGCGATCCCGGCAACGTCGGAACGATCATCCGCAGCGCGGACGCGGTCGGCGCCGACGCGGTCGTCATCGGCGGCGGCAGCGTCGACCTCTACAACCCGAAGACGGTTCGTTCCACGATGGGGTCACTATTCCATTTGCCGGTGCTCCAGGCGGATCTAAAGGAACTGCTTCCGGAAGCAAAACAGCGCGGGATACGACTTGTGGGCACCAGCCTCCAAGCCGACAACTCGTGCTTCGACCATGACTGGACCGGCTCCACATGGCTGCTTCTCGGCAACGAGTCCAATGGAATATCAGCGGAATTATCCTCCCTAACGGACGCGAACGTATGGATCCCGATGCGAGGACAGGCCGAATCTCTGAACGTAGCCATGGCGGCTACGGTGCTGCTTCATGAAGCTATGCGGCAGCGGTATTACGCTTGAACTTTCTGACGTTTGCACAACATCGCGCGTCCTGATCTATCAAGGTATCCTTGATAGATCAGGACGTTTTGTCTTTTACCCATAAGAGGAGGGTCTTGAGGCTTTTTGAAATTTATAGTATCATTAATTTATTGATAAATTAGATAATAAATTTATTATTTACAAGCGCTTATCAACAAGCAAATAACACGATAAGGGGGCGATCTAAACCTAAGCTGATTTTTAATATGCTTTTTACAGCTGCGATCAGGAGCACCTCATCAACGGTTGAATCGTGCGTGAAAATGAATGCGTTTTCTTTTATATGTACAAAGAGGGAGGAGAATAACGGCATGAAGAAAAATTTGATGTTAACGCTTGTTTCCTTAATTATTTTATTAATTATACCAGGTTCTGTACTTGGCAATGGTAGAGCAGGTCAGCCCGCCGAAAACGGCAACAAGCCTAACTCAGATCGCCGGGACGAAGCGCCTGACTTTCAAAATGTATCGGTTCACGACCCTTCTATCGTAAAAGACGGCGATACCTATTACGTTTTCGGCTCTCATATTGAGGCTGCCAAGTCAACGGATTTACAAAGCTGGACGAGATTCACGAACGGCTATACGACGCCCGGCAATGTGCTATATGGAGATTTATCACAAAATCTGGCCGGGTCTTTTGCGTGGGCAGGCGAGAACGATTCCGACAGTAAGGGCGGGTTCGCCGTGTGGGCTCCCGACGTGATCTGGAACGAGAACTATCTCAATGAAGACGGAACGACCGGCGCTTATATGATGTATTACAGCGCATCCTCCACTTATATACGTTCCGCGATCGGTTTTGCGGTAGCCAAAAATATAGAAGGGCCGTATACGTATGTGGATACCGTCGTCTATTCGGGCTTTACCAGAGATGAGGCGTACGACGCGAACAGCACGGTGAATAAGAAATGGACGAATACGAATATTTCAAAGCTGATGGATAACGGCACGTTAGCCGGCCCGCGACCCGGTTGGTTTAACAATAACGGTTCTTATGCCAACGGGAATTATCCGAATGCGATCGATGCCAATTTGTTTTACGATGAGAACGGAAAGCTTTGGATGACCTACGGCTCCTGGTCGGGCGGGATCTTTGTGCTTCCAATCGATGAAACCACCGGTAGACCGGTCTATCCGGGTAAAGACGGAACGACGGCCGACGGCCGACTGGTTGATCGGTATTTCGGCACGAAAATTTCAGGCGGCTTCGGCAAATCGGGGGAAGGTCCCTATGTGCTCTACAATAAGCAGACCGATTATTATTACTTATTCGTCACTTATGGGTGGCTCGGCGCGGACGGCGGCTATAATATGAGAATGTTCAGGTCGTCTGAACCAGGATAATACAATCTCCGGCGACGTGAACGGCACATGGAAAAAGACAAGCCAAAACCAGGCCGAAATCACCATTGACGGATTCACCTATGACGGCGTATTCGTACGTCAATGGGATCCGACTTCAGAGCGTTATGTGATGACGTTCACAGCCATGTCCACAGAAGGAGTAACGATATGGGGAAGCAGACTGGCCGATCGAACCGATGAGGAAATTGTCGCGGACGTTGTAGAGGATTTGACTCTCGGCGACACCGCGAATGTGATTTCCAACTTGGCGCTTCCAACGGAAGGCAGCCGGCGTACGCAAATTTCATGGCAGACTTCAGATTCAACCGTGGTGTCCAAAAGGCAGTATAACCGCATCGAAAAGCTTTACCGTTACCGTGCTGCCATACAAAGAGGCCGGCTTCAGCTTAGGTGTCAACTGGTGGGATGCTCCGTTCAAGGGCATAATGGATGAATTGCGCATTTATGAAGGTGCGCTATCGCCTGCACAAGTTGCCGACTTGGCACGGACAAGCCAGTAACTTGCAATTCCCCATCTGTTTTTCTATAATACCAAGAAAGGTTGTAGGGATTACTTCGACTCCGCTTTAATCGGCAGATCATGCCGCAAGATGTCGGCCGCATGCAGGGAATCGCGGACATGATGAAGACAATAATCGTTCGAGCTTCGGACCTAAATAAGTACTGCTCGAGTAAGGAGAGTTTTCGGTGACCCAGACTTCTTCGGCTTCATCCGCTCAAGCGAGACCGAAATCCGTTCCCTTATGGCGAAAATGGCTTCCCTACCTGTCAGCGGTAGGGAGCCTTCTTGCTGTATGGCAGCTTTCGGCGCTGTTTTTGCCGGCTTATCTTTTGCCGGACGTGCCCGACGTCTTTATCCGTTTGTTCGGAAGTATGAATGATGCGGAGTTCACGGACGGCATTCAAAGCAGCTTGCTTCGTCTGGCGTGGGGATATCCCATCGCTTGTTTGTTTGGGGCCGCGCTGGGCCTGATCGCCGGTGTTTCCCAGGCATTTGCGGTTTACCTCCGCAGCTTGATTTCGATTTTGCAATCGATCCCCCCGATTACGTGGGTGCCGTTCTTTGTGATCCTGCTCGGCTTCGGAAATGCGACGATCGTCACGGTTATCGTGATCGCCAGCTTTTTCCCCATGGCGCTGTCCGTGCTTAATGCGACCGAGGGTGTAAACCGGACGCACCTGGAGCTGGCCAGGGTGCTGGGGGCCAATAAGCTCCAGCTGCTGACCAAGGTGTTCGCCCCTGAGTCCCTTCCGGCATTCGTCACCGGCGCACAGGTTGCGTTCGGCAATGCCTGGCGATCGCTGATCGCGGCCGAGATGGTAGGCGGAGCCGCCATCGGACTCGGCTATTATTCCCGTTGGCGCGGAGAAGTGGCGGATATGGAAGGCGTGCTGATGAGTATATTGGTGATCGGCACGATTGCGGCCATCCTGGACCTGGTCCTGCTTGAATGGCTGAAACGGCGGCTGCTCCGCTACCGCTACGTGAAAACAGGGGGTGCCGAATAAGTGCAAACGATCCACGTGGACCGTGCAACGAAACGTTTTGGAACTCTCGAGGTGTTGAAACAGGTCGATTTCCGCATGGAGCAGGGTGAATTCGCCGCAATCGTCGGCCCGTCCGGCTGCGGCAAAAGCACGGTGCTGCGTATGATTGCGGGGTTGGACCAGCCGACGGAGGGCGCCGTTTCGGCAAACCGGCAAATCATCAAAGAGCCGCATCCGAGCCGGGTTCTCATATTCCAGGAGCATGCATTGTATCCTTGGCGTACCGTGGAAAAGAACGTCTCTTTCGGACTTGAGCTGGCCGGCATCCCCAAGCGCGAACGCAAAGAGCGTGTCGATGCTTTGTTGGAGAAAGTCGGCCTGGGCGGGTTCGAATCCTATTATCCGCATCAGCTGTCAGGCGGTATGAGGCAAAGGGCTTCCATAGCCCGCGCGCTTGCCATGGATCCGGAAGTGCTGCTGCTGGACGAGCCCTTCGGCGCGCTGGATGCGATCACGAAGATTACGATGCAGAATGAGCTGCTCCGGCTGTGGGAAGGCTCCGGCAAGACGGTGCTGCTTATAACCCACGATATCGACGAGGCCGTCTATCTTGCCGATACGATCCATGTCATGAGCCCGCGCCCCGGCCAAATCGTGGAAACGATCCGTTCCGAGGTCCCGCGGCCGCGCAACCGCAATGGGGCGGACTTTGTTCGCCTTCGGGAGAAAATCATGACGCATCTGGACCTGGCTAAATAAGAAGGGTTCATGACGTGATTCACCCGTTTGTCATCAGCCATGATCATCGATCGTGGTTTTTTTGCTTAAATCGTAATATTTACAGATTATCAAGAGTCGATTATAATAGCAGTAATCGTTACGATATAATCGTTGTATCGTGGAGAATTTCATGGCTAAGGAGCGGTTTATTTGAAAAAGCTATTTATAGTTGCGGTCTTTTCCTTCTTATTATCCGCCTGCGGTCAGAGTGACGGCGCTTCTACACCCAGCGGAGCGGACGAAAAAGACGGCAAGATCAAGATCGTGGCGGTTGAGAATTTTTATGGAGAAGTGGCGGAAGCGGTGGGCGGCGATAACGTGCAGGTCATCTCCATTCTTAACGATGCGGTCATGGATCCGGAGGATTTCACCCCCAGCACACAGAACGCCAAAGATATTAACGATGCGGGCATTGTGGTCTACAACGGTCTCGGTTATGACGCTTGGGCATCCAAACTTCTCTCCACGTCCAAAAGAGACACCCGGAAGGAAATCGCCGTAGGCTCCGATTTGCTTGGTTTGAAGAACGGCGACAACCCGCACGTGTGGTATGATGTGGATGCGATGCCGAAGCTGGCGGACGCGCTAGCCGAGGCATTGGCGGCCATCGATCCGGAATCGGCGGACAATTATCGCGCAAACGCACGAAACTATCGGGATACGTTAGCCCCTTTTTTGCAGAAGGTGGACGCGTTGAAACAGGATGACGGCGTGCCGGTTGAAATAACCGAAACGATTTTTGAATATATGGCCGAAAAAATAAATCTGGTCCCGCAGACTCCGGATTTTGCGACAGCCGTTTTTAACGGAGTTGATCCTTCCCCTGCCGACCTGATTCAAATGGAACAAAATCTGAAAGAGAAAAAAGCAAAGATGCTCATCTACAATGCCAGAAAAAAGAATCAGGATGTCGACCGTTTCATGCAGATGGCCAAAGACGCGGGAATTCCCGTGGTCGCTGTGACCGAACAAATGCCGGAGGGAAAAACGTACTTAACCTGGATGATGGATCAATTAAATGAGTTGGAAAAGGCGTTGAACGAGAGGAGGAGCTGAAATTGGCGCACACGGAGGAATTCGACATCCGGTTGGATCAAGTAGCCGTGTCTCTAGGCGGGGCCCGCATTCACCAGAACTTGACTTTCTCGATTCGTCATGGTGAGTTTCTCGGGGTCATTGGCCCCAACGGAGCGGGGAAGACGACTTTGTTCCGCCTTTTGCTCGGTTTGATACAGCCGGATCGGGGAAGCGTTCATCTCGGCGGACGACAGATAAAGGGTAAAGGATCGTCCAGCATCGGCTACGTGCCTCAGTCCCGCTTGATTGATCCGGAAACGCCTTTGCGGGCATGGGATTTCGTCAGTCTGGGACTAGAAGGGAAGTTTGTGCCGTGGCTGACAAAAGCGGAAAGAAAGAGAGTCGGCGAGGCCATCCATTTGGTTGAAGCGGATGCTTACATGGATAAACCGATCGGTCTTCTTTCCGGAGGGGAAAGACAGCGTCTTTATTTGGCGCAGGCTCTGCTTGCCAATCCTAAATGCTTGCTGTTGGATGAACCGACCTCGAATCTCGATCCGGGATCCCAGGAGAGAATCGTGGAGCTGGTGGACGACATTCGCCGGCAATTGGGTGTCACGGTCGTTTTTATCAGCCATGATATCAATCTGATTAACCGCTTTGCGGATCGAATCCTGTATTTGACCAAAGGCGATTATGCGATCGACGTTCCCGAACGATTGTTGACCGAGGAAGTGCTCAGCCGCTTGTACCATATGCCGACAGAGGTTATTCGTCTGAAGGATAAAGTTTTTATTTCGACAGCCTCGAGCCGGGAAAACAGTTCGATTTGCACGCATTAGACTGGATGGAGAGGATTATCGGATGGACATATTTTCCTATTCATTTATGCAAAATGCGTTTATTGCGGGAACGCTGGTCGCCCTGTTATCAGGCGTCATAGGCGTGTTTGTCGTGGCGAGAGGGCTTTCTTTCATCACGCAAACGTTTTCCGAAATCGGCTTTGCCGGGGCCGCGTTCTCGATTTTCATGGGGTGGGGTCCGATGGCGGGCCTCTTTCTGTTTACCACCGGCAGCGCATTGGCCGTATCGCAGCTAGGGTTGAAAACCTTTCAACGGGAAGTCGCCATTGGCGTCGTGTTCAGTTTTTTTATGGGTCTCGGCCTTTTCTTTCTTTCGATCTCCGCCCGGCAGGCCAATTCGGCCATGAGCCTGCTGTTCGGCAGCATATTGGGCATTAGCGACGGACAGGTGTGGATACTGTCGGGCTTGTCCATCGGCATTCTTATGGTGCTGCTTGCCGGCTATCGTTGGCTGCTGATCGACACTTTTGATCCGGTCGGCGCGGAAGCAAGAGGACTGCCGGTCAGATTGATCTCCGTTGTTTTCCTGATCGTTCTCTCCGCTGCGGTTGCCGGAACGCTTCAAATTGTAGGGTCTCTGCTTGTATTTGCGCTGATGATTACACCCGCCGCGACGGCACGGTATTTAACGAACAAGGTTTCGCTCATGATCGCCTGCTCCGCCGGTTTAGCCGTGGCGGGCGTATGGTTGGCGCTTTTCCTCAGCTATGCTACGAATTGGCCGGTTACTTTTTTGATTACATCGGTTGAAACGCTGTTCTATTTTGCCGCACGTTTATGGCGGAAATAGGATTCATAAGCGCAGAATACCTATTCCCGCATTCGCGGTTCGCCGATTCCATGGTATAATCATAAAAAAGTTGAAGCGAAGGGGATTGGAATGAACTTTATCAGCACGCGCGGCAACGCGGCGGGGATCGGTTTTATCGACACCTTCATGATGGGGCTTGCCGAAGACGGCGGCCTGATGATCCCGGCGGAATTGCCGGTCATTTCGCAAGAGAAGCTTCAAGAGTGGGAGCGGCTCGACTACAAGGAGTTGACGCTTGAAATATTCCAGCTGTTCACCGGCTATGAAATTCCGCGTCAAGAGCTGAAGCGGCTGATCGACGACAGCTACGCGGCCTTCCGCAGCCCGGAGGTTACGCCGCTCCGCAAGATCCGCGACAACCTGCACATCCTGGAGCTTTTTCACGGGCCGACCTTTGCTTTCAAGGACGTCGCCTTGCAATTTCTCGGCAACTTATATGCCTATGTGTCGCAAAGGCAGAATAAAATCATCAACATTCTCGGCGCGACCTCCGGAGATACGGGCGCCGCGGCGATCGAAGGCGTCAGGGGCAAAGAAGGCATCCGCATCTGCATTCTGCACCCGCACGAGAAAGTGAGCAAGGTGCAGGAACTGCAGATGACGACGGTGGACAATGAGAACGTGCTGAACCTGTCGGTGAAAGGCAACTTCGACGATTGCCAGCGCATCATCAAGGAATTGTTCGCGGACCTGGAATTCAAGAGCCGTTACCACCTGCGGGCGATCAACTCGATCAACTTTGTCCGCATTCTGGCGCAAACCGTTTATTATTTCTACGCGTACTTCCGGATCATCCGGCAGAATCCCGCGGCGAAAGTGAGCTTCAGCGTGCCGACGGGCAACTTCGGCAACATTCTGTCGGCGTATTTGGCCAAGCGGATGGGCCTGCCTGTTCACCAGCTCATTCTGGCCACGAACGAGAACAACATTCTCGAGCGGTTCGTTCGCGAAGGCGTGTACATGCCGGACGAGTTCCGCAGCACGCACAGCCCGTCCATGGATATCCAGGTGGCCAGCAACTTTGAGCGTTACCTCTACTACCTGGTCGGCGAGGATTCGCAGAAGGTGTCGGCCATCATGAAGCAGTTCCAGGAAGAAGGCAAGGTTGCGCTCAGCCCGGAGCTGCTTGAGAAGGTGCAATCGGACTTCCGGGCTTACGGCGTGAAGAACGACGAATGTCTGCGGATGATCGAGGACTATTGCCGCGAAGCGGATTATTTATTGGATCCGCATACCGCCTGCGGCGTAGCGGCGTTTGAGTCCTGCGCCGACAAGGAAGCGGTAACCGTCGTGCTGGCCACCGCCCATCCGGCCAAGTTCGACGAGTCGATCCGGTTGGTCGGCATCGCGCAGGAGTTTCCCGCCGAGATCCGAAAGTTGTTCGACAAGCCGCAGCATCAGCAGCTCGTCGGTAATGACAAAGCGGACATTGCCGCTCAGCTGGAGCGGTTTTTCGGAGTCCGATAACCAACGAAAACATGCAGCTTCGCACCAAAAAACCGGTCGCCTCGCCTCGGCAGCCGGTTTTTTGGTGCGCTGTTACGTGCTCGCGACCGGTTTATTACACCATTGCAGGTTTTTGCAATTCCTGCAGAGAGAATTGACATTCAACAAGACATAGATCGAGATGGTGTGCACCTTCCATCATCAGCATTTTAGCCATCTGATTGCTCTCCATATTGGCCATAGAACGGATTTGCTGGGCTGTCTGCTGACAGTGCTGAATGCATTGTTGAATATCGTTAGCCGGAGTACCCGCCATGCCATTCACCTCCGTTTTTTAAGTTTTGTATAGTCCGTTCATTTTTTATTGCACATGCTCCGTGGCATGCTCGCATTGGCGAATGCACATTTCAATGTGAACGGCCCCTTGGGTCAGCATGTCTCTGATGCCCGCTTTGGGAACGCCGTTGGTGGCGGTACGAAGCATATTTGCCGTATTCGTGCAATCTGTAATACATTGTTGAATTTGTTGTTTCGTTGCCATTTCATCACCTCCATTCCTTGCTTACTATCCGCTATTCGCGGGCGAAATATTTAAGGAATAAAAATCCTCGGGTTGGACAACATAACCACGATTTGATTTAGAAATATTTAGTGAGGGAGACGAAAAAAATGGGTGGAGGAGCAAATCCGATATCGATGGATAATTTAACACTCATTTTGACTGCAATCTTCATGGGAGCGTTGGCGAGGATTCTGGTTCTCAAGGAAGATTACCGACAATATCCATCTTATCCAAACGGGTATATGATTCATATTCTAATCGGGCTCATTGCTTCCACCTTGGGAGCTGTGTTGGTTCCGGCGCTCATGGCAAGCAACTGGGTGGCAGTCACCTTTTTAACGTTGGCCATTCAACAATTCCGGGATGTTCGCAAAATGGAAAAGGAAAGTTTAAAGGAACTTGAAAATACGGAATTCACCCCCAGAGGCGACGCTTATATAGACGGCATTGCCAAAACATTCGAGGCAAGGAATTACTTTGCATTGGTCGTGTCGGTTTGCACAGCCATTGCCATGAACATGTTCAAGCCCCAAATGCTTGTGTTGGACATTTTATTGGGTGTCCTAGCAGGGTTTTCCGTTTTTTTTATTCTTAAGCGATTCTCAAAAGGAAAAAACGTTGGGCAAATCGCCGAAGTAAAAGAGGGCAAAATTGAAATCAAGGGATCGGAACTTTATGTGGACGGCATTTTTATCAGCAATCTGCTTGGAACTGAAAATGCTCAAAAGATGTTGATGGAAGCAGGCATGGCCATCGTCATTGAACCAAATGAAGAACATTACCGGATTACACTGGATAATTTCGGCCAAAGAAAAGCGATGTTATTTGAAGCTACCCGTTCCGTCGGCGTGAAAAGATATCACTTTACAAGAAAGGATTTCGAATCAGGCAAAACGGTGATTGCTCTCGTCCCGCTCATTCACGATTTAGATAAATTCATCTATTCGGTAAAAAACACGCCGCTTTTAGAATCGGTTAAAAAAAGTCATGCCTTAATGGACTCAAGCGTGTTTACAAAGGAGTGAGGAAAATGGCAAGGGAAAGTGCGCAGCGGGATACGGGAAAAATTATCGCGGCCGTCATCCTTCCGCATCATAACGTACAAGCGGGCAACGCTTTTGTGATTGAAGCCCAAAATGAAGAGGAACAAAAGAAAGTCATGACGGATATGGCGAAAACGGTGAAAGGCGATGTCACAAGGACAAGTAACGGAATCTATTTAATCATTAAAGATTAGTGTGACAGTTATCGCGAACAAGGGGGATACAAACGATGGTCCAAAAAAATGGGCTAACAAAGCGAATGTCTTTGTTGTCTACATTATTCACAGTGTTGTTAATAACCGCCATTCTCTATATGGGAAATGGAGACGCAATCTCAACTGCACAAGCCCAAAAGAGTCGTCCGCTTTCAACAAATTCAGAAAAAGTGTACATAAAACCCGGGTCGCTTGACCAGTACTACCTATTCGCCGGCGGGGGGCTGTCGGGCAACGTATACGTCTATGGCGTTCCTTCCATGCGAAGAATACGCACCATTCCGGTATTCAGCACGGATTCAGCTAGAGGTTACGGTTGGGATAAACATTCCAAAGCGATGCTTGAGGGCTTCACTTGGGGAGACGCGCATCACCCGGCATTAAGTGAAACGAACGGAGAATATGACGGCCGCTGGTTGTTTGTGAACGACAATGCCAACAACCGCGCGGCGCTCGTTGATCTGAAGACCTTTACGACAAGGCAGATTATCGGGCCGGTACCGAATATTATGGGGCCCCATGGAACGGCGTTTGTCACTCCCAATACGGAATATTTCTTTATGCCGTCCAGATTCTCTGTTCCGTTAGCCGGGCAATACGCGCCGCTGGAACAATTTACAGAACAATATTACGGTGTCATGGCTGCGATCAAAATGGACAAGGAAAAAGAAAAGATGGAGCTGGCATGGCAAGTTCTGTTGCCTCCATGGTCGTACGACATATCCGACGCCGGCAAGAAAATCAGTGACGGCTGGTCCGTAATGACAACGTACAATACCGAGGAAGCCGCCAAATCGCTCGCCATTGGCACTACGCAAGCAGCGCATGATTATTTGGTCCTTTTTAATTGGAAAGAGATTGCCAAGCAAGTCAGTGAGGGAAAATATAAAACCATTGCCGGGGCAAAAGTGTTTGATCCCGCACAATATCCCGGGTCTGTTTATTTGGTTCCGGTCGAAAAGAATCCGCATGGCGTCGATGTGTCGCCGGATGGGAAGTATTACGTTGCGAGCGGGAAACTATCGCCTACGGTAACGGTTTATGACTGGGAAAAAACATTCGCGGCCATCAAGAACAAAGCTTTTCAAGGAACGGTTCGCGGTTTGCGTGTTCTTAATTTGAACAGTGTCAAAGCGGCACAAGTTACGGTTGGCAAGGGGCCGCTCCATACGCAATTTGACGATAAGGGATACGCCTATACGACGCTTTTTGTTGACCATGTGGTCGTGAAGTGGAAACTCGGGGAATGGAAGGTTGCCGATAAAGCAGCGGTACAGTATGCTCCGGGGCATTTATCGGCTGCGGAAGGAGATACCGTATCGCCTGACGGTAAATGGCTCGTATCGATAAACAAATGGGCGAAAGACAGTTACTTGTCCGTAGGGCCTTCCCAACCGGATTCGTTGCAGCTCATCGACATCTCCGGCGAAAAAATGAAGGTGATCTACAATGCGCCTGCCGATCCGGAGCCCCATTATGCGCAAATCGTCAAGGCGGATAAGCTTAAGCCCATCAAAGTGATTCCAAAGGATGAAAAACGTCCGGATTCCATTTGGAAAAAAGAGGATGCCAGAATTGAGCGTGATGGGAAGGCTGTCCATGTCTACGCAATGGTTGAGCATGGCCGGTTCTATTCGGATGAAATCAAAGTGAAACAGGGAGAACGCGTGATCATTCATATGACGAACGCAGATCTGAAGGAAGA
>NZ_CAUPYC010000094.1:0-12745 GCF_963515335.1 uncultured Paenibacillus sp.
CTCGTCGTCGCGCTCTCACAACCGGTTAGCGGCATACGGTGCCGCTACCGAAGGTCCGGCCTCCGGATTAACGTAAAGCATGGAATTATTCTGAAAACAGCAAGGATCCGTGACAGGCTGCCGGCAGCCTGTCACGGATCCTTGCTACTTGAGCCGGTTATAGATAAACCGTCCGAGCCACCAGGCCGCCGCAAGCCAAATGGCTGCGATGAGCACGGCCATGACGAGATTGTTCGGACGCTGCGCAATCTGCTGCGCCTTCGTTCGGTTGTCCGCCAGAACCGACTCAGGGATCAGCTTGAGAGCGGCATAAATACCAAGCGGCACCAGTACGAGGTCATCCAAATAGCCGAGAACCGGAATGAAATCCGGGATCAGGTCGATTGGGCTGAATGCATAAGCGACGACGACAGCGGCCAGTGCCTTTGCATACCAGAGTACACGCAGGTCGCGGCAGCATACGTACAGCGTCATAAGGTTCGATTTCAGCCGCTTGGCTTGCGTCCGCAAACGTTCCGGCAACGAGCTGAATTGCATAGGGCATGCCTCCCTGGCGCACGGTTATCCGAATAAATCCGCCCACCTTATACCCTTCTATTGTCCTGCTTGCGCATGCCTGCCGTCAACGGCCGGCGCATATTCCTCCCGTAAAATCTCACTGAGCTCGCGAACGTTCGCCGAGCCCGCTCCTCCACAGGCAAACGCCGCCGTCTCGACGACGATTTTCGCCGCCTTCTCCTTTGGTACGCTCACGACATCATATAAAATCCCCATATTGTTTTGAATTCCTTTCTTTATCCGGAATCCGGCGCGGACTTCCCCCGGCAAACCCTTCATCTTATGAAGCGGGTACGGTTCGGGTAACCCGGGGTACCGCTTTTCCGCGTTCGCCGATGTTCGGTATCCGTATTGTGCTTCCGCTATCATCATAAGGATCGGCTGTTAACGCTGTTGCCGCGTTTTGTTTGCTGAAAATCAAATCCATTTGTTACGTCGCCCTACATGTCTGTTTCGGCAGCTATTCTTTCAATATAAGTCTGCATCAAACGCTTTGCCTGCTTCCTCAAGCGAAAGGACCGCCCCCGGCGGTCCTTTCGCTTGAAAGAGGAAAGAGATTGTACTACAATTTGTAGTGTGATCAAATTCATGCGCCGAACGGCAGGGGGTCGAATCGCATAATGGGAACGGTATCGATGAAAAGAAAGGTATGGTTTATCTTGTTGGCCGTTGCCGTTGCCGTCGCCGTTGCGGCGGCCGGTTATTTCGGATATCAAGCGGTCTCGCCATCGCGCGCCGGCGTTGACGAGCTGGATGTGTCCGGCATCGATTTCTCCTTCAAAAACGGGAATACGATCGTCAACTTCACCACGGAACAGCCGGGCTTCTGCCAGGTTCTGCTGGGCACCGAATCCGGCAAATACGATTTTGTGGCGGTGGAAAGCATGCCGGAAGGACCACATACGGAACACTACAATGTCGTAGAGAATTTAAAACCGGGTACGAACTACTTTTATCGCGTCATGCTCGGCAGAACAGACGGAAGCTTCTCGCAAAGCAAGGAAGGAAGCTTTCAAACGCCGCAAAATCAGGGGAATGACACGGGGGAAAACCAAGCGGCGGATACGCCTCCGGGAACCAATATCGCGTTGTCGCAAAACGGCGGACGGATTGTCGGCGTCAGTTCCAATTATGGCGGAGCGGCCAACGATCAGAATTGGGGCGCCCAAATGGCCATCGACGGCGATCCGGCCACCGAATGGTCTTCCGACGGAAACGGGAACAATGCCTGGATTGAGATCGGCTTTGACAAGACCTACCAGGTAACCGCGGTCGGTTTTTGGACGCGTACAATGGGAACGAGTGCCGAAATAAAGAAACTGCGCGTTTTAAGCGCAGATGGGACGGAATTGGGCACCTTTGACCTGCAGGGTCCGGACAAGATGCAATATTTTACGCTTGACACGCCGGCCACGACCGAATCCCTCCGCTTTGAAGCGGCAGAAAGCAGCGGAGGGAACACGGGCGCGGTCGAAATCGAGGTGTTTGCCGCCGACAGCAACGGTTAAGCAAACGACAGGTTCCAAACATGCCGTCATGGTGTAAAATAGTCCGCAAGCCCTTGCGCGACCGCCTCGGCGGCTAGCTTCTGATAAGAGGCATCCACTACGATGCCTTCATCCTTGGGGTTGGACAAGTAGCCAAGCTCGACGAGAGCGGCTGGCCGGTCATTTTCCCGCAGGATATGATAATCGCCGTAAGCGACACCGTTGCTTTGCAAGCCGCCGATGCCTTTGGACAATTGACTCTCGATCGCTCTGGCGAGCTGCTCGTCTTTGTCCGCGTAATAGAACGTCAGCAAGCCGGACGCTTTGTTCTCCGAGGAGTTGTAATGAATGCTGACGAGCGCGTCAGCCCGCAGCGAATCGCCGATGCGCACCCGTTCGGAAAGCTCCGTCTTCGCGTCGTCCGTCCGCGTCATCACGACCCGCGCGCCGCGCGCCTCAAGCGCGTCCTTCAGGTAGAACGAGGTCTTGAGATTCAGCTTTTTCTCCAACGTCTCGAACGTCTTGCCGATCATGCCGGGATCGCTGCCCCCGTGTCCGGGATCGACCACGATCAGCTTGCCCGTCAATCCGTTGGCCGCTGTAACCGCGGATGAGGACGCCGCGCGATACGACGCCGTGACGAACCGGCTGGACACCCAGCCTTCTCCGCCGCCGGCGGTGCCGATTCGCAGCCAATCTCCGGCTTGTTCGAGAACGGCCAGCAGGTTTCCTTGCTTAAGCCCGCCGACGACCTCATGGTTCAAGCCCGGACCCGCTCGCATCCGGAGCGATTCGGCGGTGACGGACACCATATCCGCATTGGCCGCCGGCCCGGATTTCGGTTTGCCGCCGGATTTTGAGGCCGCCCCGGCAGGTTCGGCCGAGCTGACCGCAGCAGTTCCGTCAACCTTTTTCAAATAATAGCCCGCGACCCAGCCGCTTGCATTTGCTGATCGCACCTGCAGCCAGCCGTTCGCTTCCTTCAATACCGTCACCAGCGTGCCGTTCTTCAATGAGCCGATGACCTTCGCCGTACCGGCAGGCCCGCTGCGCACATTGAGCGAGTCGGCAAAAACCTTGGCCGTATACGAAATGGAAGAAGACCCGACGGCCTCGACTGACGGAGCAACGAAAAACACTTGCCACACCAAGGCGGCCATGACTGCGTAAATTGCCGATTTTCGCATCCGCTACCTCGCAAATAGTAAGAGTAGATACCTTCTATCGTTCTACTATTATACCAGCTTGAATCGATAGGGGAAGGGAAAATTTTCCGGAAGCCGACGCTGTTGTCTTACTTCCCTGTAGCGCCTTGCGCTTGCTGCGTTCGCCGGCTGCGCTAGGTATCCCAGCATAATCTGCGCCGCATCCGCTTGTTCGCTTTTGACGCGCGGCAGTTTGGGGAGCTTCTTCTCCAGCTTGGAATGGCGTTTGATGACAACGCGAATCCGACGCTTAGCCGCGTCACGCAGCACCTCGAGCGGCCTTTGTTTTCGGCTGCCTGCCTGCGTGTGGGTAGCGTCCATGATGACGGCTTTGCTTTTTACCAAGCCCTGCTCGATGCACTGGCCAACCACATGCTTCAGTACGTCTTCGATCTGACTGGCTCCCAGCCGGTGATTGAGGAACCGCGACAGCTGCGATGCATCTGGTAGCGAATCCCCCGGATTAATCCCAATGAACCATTTGTAAGCCAGATTCACTTGGGTTCCTGGATGATTCGCTTATCCGATAGGTTATACAGGATCTGCAAAAACAGCAGGCGAAACAGCAGTTCCGGTTCGTTTGCCGGTCTGCCATAATACTTGCAGTACGAGTGCTCCACCAGTTCGTGAATAAATCCAAAACCCACCGCAGCATGTATCTTGCGAAGCAGTTGTCTTCCGGCACAAGCCTTTATATTTCCGCATGGAACGATGAGGTCAATTGTCTGGCTGGCTGCAGCAAAAACCTTGACCTCGTGCGGTCAGGGTTTCATATGGTGGAGGCGAACTATGGCTTGGCAAATCCACAATCCGCCGCCGCGTGATGTTGAGATTGTTTGGGAGGTGGCATAACAAAGTCCTTTTCCTTCTTTAATTTACCAACCGGATACGCCTAACCTCTCATGAAGGGAAGTTCAGCTAAGGTTCGTATTCGTCATCCTCATCGAAGAAGCCACCATATTGATCAGGCGCCTTCCCTTTCGAATCCAGGAGAACAGGGAGTTTAGTCCCTCTCAGGTCTCCATCTTCCAAATATTGAACGACGAACCTCCACTCATCACCATAGTCGAATAACAGCAGCATCTTTTGCTTGGGTGTATGGAACACCTTGCTAACTTTAGCCTTCTTCACACCCGGGAAGTTCATCTTGTCGCCGATATCGGCAAACAGCTCGTATCCTTCCTCCGACCGAGCCCAGTTTTTCAGGTTGTCATAGAATCCGAACGAATGATCCATGTCAAAATCAAACGCAGACAACGCAGCCTCCGCCAGATCATACAAGCTCGCATTCTCTTGGACGGCAATTTTGCGGCAGGGTTTTCCACGAACAGCTCCATTCCAATCCGTCAAGGTTATCTTAAAAATTTTTGCCATATATACGTTTAAACACCTACCGATCCGCAGCACTTTTTGTACTTCTTACCGCTACCGCATGAACATGGATCATTCCGACCCGGGAGTGATGCTAAGCTTGCCGTAACAGATTGCTGTTTCTCCAGCATCGCTCGTTTACCCTCACGCTTCATGTCATCATAATGTTTCGAGATGGTACGCCGTACCGCGGGATAAGCAGTCTCAAACGCCGCAACAAGCTCTTCGATTTCCTTATTCGTTGTATAATTCTCCACAACGGTATAACTCCGCTTGTGGGTGGAATAGCCAATAACAAATTTGCTGGTTGGCTTACCCGGCTCCAATTGTATAAAGGTCAAGAGACCTTGCCGACAATCGCAGGATGGCTTCATACAGTACTGTTCATCCACCAGGATTCTATTCTCCCCGTGAGTGAAAACCAGTTGATCAGCCGATTCCCCGAACACTTCGACATAGCCCATTGTTGGGGTCTTTTCCAGATCTATCGAAGGCATAGACATAGCTTTATACGATCGGGAAGGTAATGCGGAAGTCGTAAGCAATGCCCCCTTCCTTTCCTGCAATGAATCAACTGGAAGCCTGGCACTTGTTAATTCCCTCACATGATCCCTATGCTTCAGGATATAGGATTTCCACTCTTCAGGTATACCCTGTTTAAACTCCTTGTTCAGCTTTGACTGATAGATAGCCTTATGTTTCGCTTTAATCTCTTCAACCTTGAAATCAGGAATACTTATTGAAATAGAGCCAATGTTTTCTGTAGTACCGCTCGGCGTTACCCGATCAATATCGAGTAAGACTGAATTGCAATTACACTCAGGATCGGTACAAAAATACTCGATCGCTACGTAGGTATCAAGAGACCAAGAAAATCGAAAGGAGTGAAAACCTGTATTTTTGTCATATTTCGTTTCATTAATAATCGAGTAGTAAGGATACATGCTCACGAGAAAACAACTCCAGTTGACTGAATAGGGTATATTCCGTTATTTTCTGTATTATAACGCTATGGATACACAGAGTACAAATCGCATGATCCTACTGCCAAGTAAATATAGAACAGTTGAATAAGACAGGGATTTGGGCATGCGAACCAAGCTTAGTAAATCCACGATTCGCCGTGGTAACAAATGATAACCCCCGCCCATTTCTCACGAAGCTTCAGCGTTTCGCGGGAGGTGTGAAAGAAACCGTATTCCCGATAAGGTTGCTCCCGATGCAATTCATAGTAACGTTTCATAGCAACAGCGGAATCGTCAATACGATCAATGAGAGCTACCTCATCAATGAGCCAGTACCCGTCCTCCGAACGGGACCTCCGAAATCTTTTGCAACTACTATCAGTATAACATAAAAGCCTAGCCGGAGATTGCATGCAGCTAAGCTTCTGGTTATCACCTATATTGTCAGATAACAAAATTGCGTATGTAACAATTGTCTAGTTCTGATACGTATTTTGTTCGCATAACATCAGTGACAGTCACGGTATTCATAATCAACAACTCAAGAAAAGCCAGTATTATCGAGGGTTTTCACCCGTCAGGTGCCTCTGCCTCTGGTCTTAAACCCCTCGCTTGTTTCCCCACAGCAGCGTATGCAATTGCGGCAGCACCCGCACCTGCTTGAACGCTTCCGAGGCGGCCACCCGCTCCACCAGCCATTCGTAGCGCCGCAGCAGCTTCACGAGCAGACCCGCCGAATCGGAGGTGCCCACATCGTCGTTGCCGACCTGCAGCACAAGCGGAATATCGGGATAACGGCGGTGTATCGTTAACGCGTAATCGAGGTCCGTATCATCGAAAACGACAACCTTCAGGCACAGGCCCTCTGCCCTGTCCGATAAATTACCCATGATTTCGTCCAGCCGGCTCCAGTCCGTATGCATGCCCGAGCTGGGCGGCTTGGGGGAAATCGTCAGGTCGTCGACCGAGAGGAACCAGTCCTGCCAGCGGCTGCCCTGCGTTTCGAGCGCCACCTTCATCCCCCGGCCGTGGAGCAGACGAATAAGCTCGTCCAGCTGCGGAAGCAACGCGGGATTGCCGCCGGACAGCGTCACGTGAGCGAAGCGGCTGCCGCCGATCCGCAGCAGCTCGTCTAGGACGGCTTCAGGCTCGAGCAGCCGAATGTCCTCCTTCGCGGAGCCGTCCCATGTAAAAGCGGAATCGCACCAGGCGCAGCTGTAATCGCAGCCGGCCGTGCGGACGAACATTGTTTTCTGCCCGATCACGAGGCCTTCGCCCTGTACGGTCGGACCGAATATTTCCAACACGGGAATCGCGCGGCCGGCCATATCAGCGCACCGTCTTCGGCCGGTAGACGACATAGCTGGACGGCGTTTCGCGCAGAAACACCTGCAGACATCTCGGCTTGTTCGACTGCGCGTCGAGGTGCGCCTGAACGAGCTCCCAGATCGTGCGGGCCATAATTTCCGTCGTCGGGTAACGATCCGGATCGGCGTCGTCGAACAGCTCGTCTTCGTTGACGGTACGGTGATCAAATCGTTCGTGGATCAGCTTTTTGACCGTCGCGAAATTGACGAGAAAGCCGCTGCCGTCCAGCTCGTCGCCGGCGATCGTCACATTCGCAAAATACGTATGGCCGTGAACGCGCCGGCACTTCCCTGCGTCGTCATGCGGAATGTAATGCGCCGCGGCGAAATGCATATCTTTGTTGAGCTCGTACGCATAGTCATGCGCGACCGAGGGATAAATCTGCTGCAGCATCGTTGTAACGCTCCGTTCCTATTGTTTATGAATTCAGGCTTTGCCGCCCTTGCCGTCTCTACGCTCCAAATAAGCCTCCAGACCGCCCCGCCGCAGCCGGCACGCCGGACATTCGCCGCAGCCGTCCGCAACGATGCCGTTGTAGCAAGTCAATGTGCGGGTGCGGACGAAATCGAAGGCGCCCAGACGATCGGCAAGCTCCCACGTCTGCGCCTTGTCGAGCCACATGAGCGGCGTGTCGATGACGAACGGATAATCCATCGCCAGATTCAGCGTGACATTAAGCGACTTGATGAAAATGTCGCGGCAGTCCGGGTAGCCGCTGAAATCGGTCTCGCAGACGCCGGTCACGATATGGCGGGCTCCCGCCTGCTTCGCCAGCACGGCCGCGAACGACAGAAAGAGCAGGTTGCGGCCGTCGACGAACGTCGTCGGCAGCCCGCCGTCTCCGGCGGCAATTTCGATGTCGTCGCGCGTAAGCGCGTTCGGCGCCAATTGGTTCAGCAGCGACATGTCCAGAATATGATGCTTGACCGAAAGCTCCTGCGCGATCTGTGCCGCACACTCCAGCTCCCGGCTGTGCCGCTGTCCGTAATTGAAGGTGACCGCCTCCACCCCGGCGAACCGCTCCAGCGCCCAGAACAGACAGGTCGTGCTGTCTTGGCCGCCGCTGAAGACGACGACCGCTTTTTCCCGTTTCTCCGTCAAGCGATGACCACCTTTACTCGGATTGTTTCTATATATCATATCAAAAGATCCGTTCCGCAGAAACCGGATGCCGGTGTCACTTATTTCCGCGCCGTGACAGATCCGGCACTTTAGTGCCGGATTCCGGCGTTATTCCCCCCGTTCAGCCCCTCCCGGACACTTTAGTGCCGGATTCTGGCGTTATTCCGCCCTCCATTCCTACCCGCCGGTCGCCGGTGCGCCAAACAAAAAAAAGCAACGACCCCGTTCGCGGATCATTGCTCTTGCTCAAGCTTTGCGCATTTCCTCGATCTTCTTGGCGACCTTCCGGTAATGCCTTCTCGCCACGTTGCATGGCTTTACGCCTTCGGACGAACCGTCGTCGAAATGGAGCCGGCACCAAACCGGATCGAGCCGCGTTACCCTCTTCAGGTTGGCGATCGAGCAGCGGTCGACCATCTCGAACTGCTGTCCGATGGAATCGAACGCTCTCATCCAACGCTCCAACGTGTTGGGCACATAATAAACGCCGTCGTTCGTGTGTACCAATATCCGGCTCTGTGAAGTTTCAAGAAACAGAATATCGTCGACATGAATGCTCTCCATGCCGCTTCCTTCCACGCTTCTGGTTACGGATACGTACATAGTTACCTCCGCATCATACGTGTCGCGAAGATTACGTCGAATCGACACGAATTATGTCACGCATGCATGACTTTCTTACCAAGTAGTGTATCATACTGAACCTATTTGTTCAATTTGAATATTTATGCATGTGACCGATTGTTGATCGTTGCTATAGTTTGTTTAGGTGATCATGGATGGGATTCGACTACGGATTAATCGGCAAACGGATACGCAAAGCGAGGGAAAACAAGGGACTGACGCAGGAAAATCTTGCGGAAGAGCTTGACGTGTCCAACGCCTACATCAGCAAAATCGAGCGCGGCAAGACGCCGATCAATTTGGAGCGTCTGTCCGAAATATGCGCCGTGCTTGAGGAGACGCCCGAATATATTCTCAGCGGAACGAACAGCGGCTCCCGAGATTTTCTGCGGGGTGAAATCATGGAGATGCTCGAGGGCTGCTCCGCCGAGAAAATCAAGCTGATCGCGCAGGTGGTCAAGCAAATCGTCGAATTCGACGGCAAAGCATAAGCGCGTTTGTATAAAACAAAGCTCCGGCATGATGGCTCATGCCGGAGCTTTGTTTTGTGCGTATAAAGCGGCGGATCAATCCCGGATATGCACCCATTGGCGCGTGAGATTGCTCTCGAGCACCGCGTCGATGATCTGCATCAGATGATGGCCCTCGGCGATGGTGGCGAACATGGGAGTCCCTTCGATCTCCATGCCCCGCCGTTTGCGCATCACTTCATTGTAGAAGTCGATCAGCAGGTTTTTCATCCCTTCCGGCCAGCCCTCCTCGTGACCGCCCGGCATGTGGGCCAGCGCGGCCGCATCGGGCATGAGCAGCGACGGGTCGCGCATCAGCTCGTGGTTGGCTTTATGGCGCCTGCCCATCCACAGCTTGTTCGGATTTTCCTGGTCCCAGTACAGGCTGGCGTCGCGTGCCGAAATCTCGAATTCCAGCTTGTTTTTGCGCCCCGCGCTCACCTGCGATACCGTGAACACGCCGGACACGCCGTTCTCGAAATGGATCAGAACGGAGCCGCTGTCCTCGGTCTTGATGTCCATTTCCTCCGTCAGCTCATACTCCGCTTTGCCAAAGGTGGTCACGGAGCCGACCGGCTTGCTGCGCCGCGGATACAAGGTCTGCAGATCAGCCATGACGCTGACGATTCGCGAGCCGAGCACGAACTGCAGCGTGTCGCACCAATGGGAGCCGATATCGGCAATAGCGCGGGACGGTCCGTTCTTCTCAGGCTCGAGCCGCCAGCTGTAGTCGGTTTTATAGAGGAGCCAATCCTGCAGGTAGCTGCCGGTGACGAGGTGCGGCTTGCCGTATTCCCCGCTGGCCAGCATGCTCTTCGCCTGCACAACGAGCGGAAAATGCCGGTAATTCAGGCAGACGCCGCTCACAGTGTCCACCTGTTCGGCCAGCTCCCTCAGCTTCCGCGATTCATTGGCGTTCATCGCCAAGGGCTTCTCGGAAAGCAGATCCTTCCCGGCCAGCATGACCGCCTCGTTGATTTCATAATGCAGCACATTCGGCGTGCAGTTATGCACGACCTCTACCCGCTCGTCGTTGATCAGCTCGTGATATTCGCCGTAAGCGGCGGGTATGCCGTGTTTGGCGGCCGCCTCCTGCGCCTTCTCCAATGTCGAGCCCGAAATGGCGACGATCTCGACATAAGGCAAGCGGCGCAGCGATTCGATATGAAAGCCAGCCGAAAATCCGGTCCCGATTACGCCGACCTTGATCGGTTCCATACCTCGCACCTCCCGAAGACGTGTGGCCGCCGGCCGGCGGCATGCGTCTCATCTTGATACCCCTTTAAACGCCGGAAAGCGGAATTGAAACCGGGAACGTCTCCAGTAACCATTACAGCTGCTGATAGTTGCGGATGCATGCCATCTTCAGCTCCCAGGCCGCAGGGCTGAGATTGACCCGATACGTCTCGGGATTCAGCTTGCGCAAATATTCCGGCCAAAAACAGGCGAGGCGGCGCGGATGGGCGTCCCTAATCTCCTCCAGCGAAGGCAGCTTATAGACAAGCTCCCCGCCCCGGAAAATAGGCTGCAGCAGCGGAATCGCGTCGTAATCGTCGACATATTTATGCAGATACGGATGAACCGGGTCAAACAATTTGAGCCGCTCGCCCCGCCGGACATCATCCTCTTCCGTGAGCGCGATATAATCCGCCTCCGCCTTGCCGGTCTTCCGGTTGACGATGCGGTAGACGTCCTTGGCGCCCGGCGTCGATACCTTCTCGGGATTGCCCGAGATTTTGATGACCGGCACATATTCCCCGTCCTTCTCCCGCGCCACCATCTTATAGACGCCGCCCAATGCGGGATGGTCCGCCGCCGTGATCAGCTGCGTGCCGACCCCCCATGTGTCGATTCGCGCGCCCTGCGCCTTCAGATTAAGAATGATATTCTCATCCAGATCGTTAGAGGCGACGATTCGCACATACGGAAAACCGGCCTCATCCAGCACCTCCCGCGCGCGGATGGACAGATAGGCAAGGTCGCCGCTGTCGAGCCGGATCGCGTGCAGCTTTTTCCCCCGGGCTTCGAGCATCCTTGCAATCTTGATCGCATTCGGCACACCGCTCCGCAGCGTATGATACGTATCGACGAGCAGCGTAACGTTGTCGGGAAGCGCGTCCGCGTAGCGGCGGAACGCTTCCTCCTCCGTCTCGTGCGCCTGCACCCAGGCATGCGCGTGCGTTCCCTTGGCCGGAATGCCGAAAAGCATGCCCGCGCGCATGTTCGACGTGGCGTGAAAGCCCGCGATATAGGCGGCTCTGGCACCCCACACGGACGCATCCGCCTCCTGGGCCCGCCGGGTGCCGAACTCCATCAGCGTATCGTCCGGCGCCACGCCCTTTACACGGGATGCCTTCGTCGCGATCAGCGTCTGGTAATTCAGGAAATTCAGCATCGCCGTCTCGATCAGGTGCGCCTCGAAAATACGCGCTTCCACCCGGATCAGCGGTTCATTCGGGAATACCGGCATGCCTTCCTCGACGGCATACAGATCGCCGGTGAACCGGAACTGCCGCAGCGCTTCAAGAAACCCTTCGTCGTAGCCCTCTTCCTGCGTGCGCAGGTACTGAAGCTCCCGCTCGCCGAACCGCAGGCTCCGGATGTAGTCGACGATTCGCTCCAGGCCGGCGAACACCGCATACCCGTTGCCGAACGGCAGCTTGCGGAAGTGCACCTCGAACACGGACCGGTCGTTCCACGTGCCGTGCTTCCAGTGGCCGTACATCATATTAATCTGGTATTTATCGGTATGCAGCGTCAGATTGCCGTAATTGCTGTCGTTCATGGTCTCGCCTCCGGCAGATTCCCGTTCTAAAAAACTCATCTAAGTATGTGCGCGAAGTCTTGTACACCACCGAAGTGCGCGCCTGCTGTCCCCGATGTTGCAGCCTATTTTTCAAGCGACATGCCAAGCGGCCTGTAAATGGCATCAATGATTTGGGTCGGGCCTGGCATATCCGGATTGATAATAAGGGTGACGGCCAGCATCCACCCCATTCCCGCCAATGCTAAAAAGGCGGCTTTCTCTTTTTTTTGCTTCGGATTCATTTTGGGCCACTCATAAAGGGTCATAAGAATCATTAACACGGTTATACCTGTGATCGCGGCAAATTTCATTTTTCCTTCACCTCGTCTTCCGGAAGACCTGCAGGTACGGTCAACATGCCGGGTCTTCTTACATAGGCGCGAATATCGTACGTCACTTCCACTTCAGGGAAGATGGTGTCCCACCGTCCTTTCGCTTTTTTCCATTCATCCGGATATTTGCGACGGAATGCCTCGGCAAATCCAATGATGTCGGCGTTCTTGTTTATTTGCAGATAGTCCAGTGCGGACTTGATGCTTCTTTCAATGTCTTCTTTTAATTCTTGTTCGAGCATTTTTGTAAATTTCGGATTCATCAAATCCAGGTTCGTACCGTTATGCACGACGTCATCTTCGGTTACGGCCTTTACCGTTACTTTCCATTGTTCATTTTCAATCATGACCTATGCAGTTCAAGTAATTTATTGGTAATACCATCAGCGAAAACAAAA
>NZ_CAUPYC010000095.1:0-11525 GCF_963515335.1 uncultured Paenibacillus sp.
TGGTGTGTCCAGTTATATTTATCCCGCTCTGTGCGGGTTTACTGAATACTTACGAATAACTTTTATCAAAATCGATTATAAGAAAAAAATGTTAAACGATTATGAGATCCGCTGCTGCGTTTGCTCCGGAATCGTCCGGCAAGGCGGCGTGCAGCCGAACATTTTGCGGAAAGCGCTCTATTCCCCCAACCCGTTCTTGTGCGCGTAAATCGCCGCCTGCGTGCGGTCCTCCACCTCGAGCTTCGCAAAAATATTCGTGATATGGTATTTCACGGTCTTGATGCCGATAAACAGGTCGTCCGCAATGTCCTGGTTCGACTTCCCTTGGGCGAGCAGCTTGAGCACATCCATCTCGCGGTCGGTCAGCTCCTCGTGCAGCGGCTTGCGATCCGGTTTTTTCGGTTCGCGGAACCGGTTCATCATTTTGGCCGCCACCTGCGATTCCAGCACCGACTGCCCGCGCGCCGCGGCGCGGATCGCGTCGGCGATCTCGGTCGCCCGCGACGTTTTCAGCAAATAGGAGAAAGCGCCGGCTTCAATAACCGGGTAGATTTTGCTGTCGTCGACAAAGCTGGTCAGGACGATCACCTTGCAGTCGGGACAAAGCTCGAGCATCTTGCGCGTCGTCTCGATGCCGTCCATCCCGTCCATGACGAGGTCCATCAGCACGATATCCGGCTTATAGGCTTGCGCCAGCCGTACGCCGTCGAGGCCGTTGCTCGCTTCCCCCACAACCTCGATGCCGTCCTCCGTATCAAGCACCGCCGCCAGTCCGATCCGCACCATCTCGTGGTCGTCGACCAGCAGCACTTTAATGGGTTGCTCCATCCCGTTCGTTCCCTCTTTCGTTCGTGATGACGGGCAAACGGATGTCAATGCCCGTTCCCTCGCCCGGCGCGCTGTGCAAATGCATCGTACCGCCCATTTCGTGAACCCGCTCCTGCATCGTCAGCAAGCCGTAGGACGTTTGTTTCTTGTCATCGGTGTCGAAGCCAACCCCGTCATCCTGCAGCGTCAGCCGGATTTGGCGGCCGTGCAGGCGAAGGCCGATATCCATCCGCGTCGCCTTGGCATGCCGCAGCGTGTTGGAGAGCGCCTCCTGCACGATGCGGAACAAATGATCCTCCGCCTGCGGCAGTAGCGCAACCGTCGAATCCACCTCGAGATTGATCGTCATCGGCACCTTCTGCCGAAGCTCCTCGATCAGACCCTCCAGCGCCAGCGCAAGATTTTTGCCATCCAGGTGGATCGGCCGCAAATGCAGCAGCAGCGCGCGCATTTCCGACTGGGCGACGGAGGCCATCTCCTCGATCAGCTCCACCTGCCGCCGCGCCCGCTCAAAGTCCTTGTCGAGCGTCCGCTTGACGGCGGTAGCGGTCATTGAAATCGCGAACAGCTGCTGGCTGACCGCGTCGTGCAGCTCGCGCGCGAGCCGCTCCCGCTCCTCGATGACCGCGCTGAATTTGACCTGCTCGGTCCATGCCTTGTCTTCCGCCGAAGGTTCCTCTTCGCTCTCGCGCTCGTCCGCGTGCCCGGGCAGCGTTACCGTCCGCCTTTTGCGCCGCGGCTGCTCGCTGAGCCGCAGAATCGTCTCCTTCAGCCTTAAGCCTTGCACATAGCTGTATATCGCTGCGCCCGCGAGGCCGAGACCGATTACCGACAGCACGATGGCCGCGAACCGCTCCTGCAGCGCGAACACCTTGACGTAGCCGGTGCTTTGAAGCACGAGCACAAGCAGGCCCAGAATAACGAGCAGCCATAAGGCCGTTTCCGCAGCGGTTCGTTTCGCATGCTTCGGCGTTCGCCCCGGCTTGCCCGCTCCTCTCTTGACCGACATGCAGTCCGTCACCCTTTCCGCCGGTTCCGTCTCTCTTATATACGAATAATGCCATTATCGAGTTTTCGGCATTTGTTGTAAATACCGTTGACCGCTGTCATGCAACGCCACACCGCGCGCTGGGAGCCGCGCGCGGTGCGAAGGTTTATGTATGCGGCCGGCCGCATGGAGAGAGCCGCGGAACACCCGGGTCGGGTGCGCCGCGGCCTTTCCGGCCGGTCCGACGGCTGCTGCTCAGCCTGCAGTGCGGTTCGACGGCGGCGGCATACCGGCCGGTCGGACGGCGGCGGCTCAGCCTGCCGGCCCGGCCGCCACCGTTGCCTGGCGTCGCTCGTTATTCGCCTGCCGGCTGGTTCAGCCTGCTCTTCAGCGCCTGCAGCTGCTCTTCGACCTTCAGCTGCTTCTCCGCATCGACCGTGCTGTAGCCGGCCGTCGTCTTGAACAGGCCCGGCGCGCGCATGACTTCCGCTTCGGCTTCCATCTGCATGATTTTCTCTTCCATCCGGTTGAAGCCGCGGGCCGCGTTGCCGCTTTCGATCGTGTGCGCGCCTCCGATTTGCGACATTTGCTTCTGCGCCTTCGCCATTTGGGAGCGGGCAGCCAGCTCGTTGCGCTTGTTGCGGAGCTGGTAGAACTCCTCTTTCATCTCTTGAAGCTGGACAATCAGCTCGTCTGCCTGGCCTTTGGCTTGCGCATGCAGGTCGCTGTATTCCGTCGTCTTCTGATCGAAGAAAATTTTCTCCTCCAGCAGTTTGCGCGCCAGCTCCTCGTGTCCGCCGCGGATCGCGTGCTCGGCCTTCGTGCCGCGGTCTATCGCATGGCGCGCCGCTTCCTCGAGGCGTTGCTTCATGCGCCGCTCGTTCGCCATTTGCTTCGCTACCGTAACTTCCGCCTGATGAATCTCGGCCTCCATGTCGCGGAGGTATTGGTTCAGCATGACGACCGGATCCTCCATTTTGTCCAGCATCTCATGCAAGGTGGCTTTCGTCATTTCCTTCATTCGTTTGAAAATTCCCATTGTGTTATTCCCCTTTCTCGAGTTTCGCCAGTTTGGCTTTCAATTCTTCAATTTCGCGGCGGAGCGCTTTTTTCTCCAAATCGTCCATCATGGCGTCAAGATTGCTTGGGCTTTGCGGCGGCGCCTGGTGCCCCCCGTGCGGCGTGCCATGAGGCGGCACATGCGAGTGCGAGCCTTGGTTCTGCCAATTGCTCCACGTCTGGCCGCCGCCGTACGCGTTGTTCGGGTTGCTGTAATAACCGCCGCCTCCGCCATAGCCGCCGTATCCGCCGGGGCCTGGGCCGAATCCGCCGTACATCGGCGGCTCCTTCGGTACGACCAGCGAGGCCAATATATAGACAAGGATGAATCCTCCGCTTGTGAACACCGCCAGCACGATGGCCAGAATCCGCAGAAGCGTCGCGTCGACGCCCATCGCCTCCGAAAGGCCGCCGCAGAGGCCGAACAGCTTTTTATCCCGTGTGGACCGGTATAATTTCCTCAAGTGATTCAGCCCTCTCTCTCTAATTTGCGTTTCAACTGCTGCAGCTCCTGCTCGACGATCGATTGCACCGTGCTGCCGGCCTGCGTCAGAAACTCCTGTCCGGCGCGGCGCAAATCCCGCAGGCTTCTCGCTTCATGCTCCATATCGGAGATGCGGTCGTCCAGCCGGCGGAACATGTTGTCGGGCTGCCCGGCGGCGCCATGGACGCCGTAGCGCTGGTTCATCCGCTGCTGCAGCCGGAGCGACTCCATCCGGGCCGCATAGAACTCGCGCTTGTCGTACACCGACTGATATTCGCTGCGAAGCTCTCTCAGAAGCTCCTCGAGCTCCGTTACGTTTAACCGGCCTTGCTCATACAGCTCTTTATATTGGACCGCGCGCTGCTCATGGCTTTGCTTCTCCTGGAGCGCGATTCTCGCAATATGCTCTTCGCCGGCTTTCAGCGCCGTGATCGCCTGCTGTTCCCGCTTGTCCTTCTGCTGCTCGGCCTGGAGCCACTGCGCCTTCAATTGACCGGCGTGCGCCGAGTATTGCTGGTACAATTTCTCCGCCTGCAGAATCTCCTCCCGCGTCGACCAGAGAAACTGATCGATCAGCCGGACCGGATCCTCGGCCTTCTCCAACCGTTCGTTCAAGGCGGCGACCGTTATGTCGCGCACGCGTCGCATCAAACTCATCGTATATCCTCCGCTTCCTCGGATCTAGTTATTGCGATTGCTTTGTTCGGTTCTCTTGGGCAACTCGTTCAGTTCGTCAACTCATCCCGGTGGTTCGCATGGTTCAGATGGTTCGGTAATTTGCGTTCGCTTCGTGCGATCAACAAGCCCGTTTGCGTCTGAGCATCGAAACGCCCCATACGATCAAGCCGACCGCCAGAAGGAAGAAAATCACTCCGGACAGCTTGCCGATCAGGATAATGATGCCGAAAGCGAGAAGCACGCCGCCGATCATTTTCTTGCCGTTCTTGATGCCGAGTACGCCAAGGCCGATCAGGATCAGAGGGAAAAGGAAGCCGAATACCGGGCCGAGAAATGCCCCGAACGGAAGTCCGAATACCTTCAGCACCATCACGATACCGAGGAACGTGAGTACCGCGCCGATTGCCGTTTTGCCGTTCATCGAATGTCACCGCCTTTCTTTTATGTATCTCGTTCGCTTATGTCTTTATTCTAGGTGGAAAAAGCATTCGCCAAAACCGACCTGCGGCGGTTTTTGCGCCTGGACTCGAGTCGGGGGGGAGCCGGTACCTGCGGCCCTAGACCCGGCAACTTGTCAATCTAAGTTTCGCCGTGTCCCGCCCGCGTCCGCCCGTGTCCGCTGTGTCCGGCTGTGTCCGGCTGTGTCACGCCAGTGTCCCGGCTGTGCCCGGCTGTGCCCGGCTGTGTCCGGCCGTGTCCTCCTTCCGCCGCAGCTTCCATCCCCTCATATCTGCTGTCCATGATTTCCCTACCCCCTCTTATCAAGCCGGGCTGTGCAAACAGCACCATGAAGTGCATTTTATACACCTTATTTCTCCGTTTCAGCCGAATTCGGCCTGGCCAAGTGCAAAACCTGCACCTCAAACACGCGAAATGACTGATTTCGGGCATTTTGCGCAAATCATAGTGCAGGTTTTGCACCTCAGGCGCTGACACCGTAGCCGACTACAAATTCAAAGTGCAGGTTTTGCACCTTGTACCACCCCCGATCGTCTCTCGTTTTCCGCGCATGCGAAAAAACCGTACCCCGACGACTGCCCCGTCAAGATACGGTCTTCCTTGCAACTCGTTCCGCCTCTAATCACGATACTGTTTCTACTTACCCTCCGGCCTGCTTCCCCTGCTTCGCCTGCCTGGCCAGCTTCGCCAGCGCGCGCAGCGCCGCTTCGATCTCGCGGTCCACCGCTTCGGCGACGACGTTGCGGTGCGGATCGTATTCCTCATCGACCGCGGTCGAATCGCCGTCGAGCGCCACGATCGCGCCGGCCCGCGCGCCTCTCAGCGCCGCCACCACATAGAGCGCGGCAATTTCCATCTCGACCGCCAGCACGCCGGCCTGCTTATAGGTTCGATGCGGCAGCTCGACGACACCGCTGAAGAACGCGTCCATCGTCAGCGTCACGCCCTTGCCCACCGCCCCTTCCCCCGGCACGGCCAGCGCCGCCTCATACAGCGCTTCCGTCACGGCTCCGTCAGCCACCGCGGGGAATGCCAGCGGCACCAACTGCCGCGTCAACCCCTCCTCACGCACCGCCGCCGTGCTGACTATCAGGCCGCCGGCCCTCAGCCCGTCGGCCAAAGCGCCGGCCGTGCCGACGCGGATGATCGTCGTGACGCCCGCCTTGATCATTTCCTCGAAGCAAACCGCCGCTCCCGGCGAGCCTACGCCATGGCTTACCACCGCCACAGGCACACCGTCATACTCACCCGCAAACGTACGGTATTCACGCGCATAAGCCAGCTCCTTCGCGTCCGTCAGCTTGCGCGCGATCGCCTCCGCACGGAACGGGTCGCCGCATACAAGCGCATGAGCCGGCATATCGGCGGGATCGACCCGCAATATCGGCAGCAAAGCCATCTCAATCGAACTCCTTCTTCGTCCATTCGTCCTCCGGAATCGGAAGCGCCTCGCCGGAGAACCGCTGCTCGCGAAACGGGTCGGCCGTATTATGAAAGCCGTTGCGCTCCCAGAAGCCTGGCCGGTCCTCCTTCATAAACTCGATGCCTCGCACCCACTTCGCGCTTTTCCAGAAATACAGATGGGGGATGACCATACGCGCCGGAAAACCGTGCTTGTCCGTCAGCGGCTTGCCGTCATAACGGAAGGCGAGCAGCACATCGTCCCCCATGAGATCGTCGAGCGGCACATTCGTGTCGTAATCCTGGTCGGCATGGAACATGACATGTCGGGCTTCCGGATCGACGTCCAGCAGCGCGGCCAAGTCACGAAACCGCACGCCCTCCCATTCCGTGTCGAACTTGGACCAGCGCGTCACGCAGTGGATGTCGCAAACGGTGCCCGTTTGAGGCAGCGCCTGCAGCTCCTCCCATGTAAAAGAACGCTCCGTCCCCACGGCGCCGAAGACGGAAAGCCGCCAAGCCGCCAGATCGTACGACGGCACCTCGCCTTCATGCAAAATCGGAAAACGTTCCGTAAGCGCCTGCCCGGGAGGCAGCCGGTCCCTCAGGCTGCCGTCTACGTTCGGCCGCGGCGCCTTCACCTTTTTCAGCTTGTCTGCCTTGCCGTGCATCCCGCATCCCTCCCGCAATATGATGATGAAAGCCAAGCTATCGGCCGATCCGGCCGGATTGGCGCAAATACGCCCGGTCCTTGAAAAAGAACATCACGACGATCGTTACCGCATAGGGCACCATCATCGTAAAATGCGTGGGCAGCGCGAACCCTTGCAGCCGGATGCTGACCGCGTCCATGAAGCCGAAAAGCAGGCTGGCCGCCGTTACGCCCAGCGGATTGCTTTGACCGAGCATGGTCGCGACGAGTGCGATGAAGCCGCGTCCGGCCGTCATATTTTCGGTAAAAAGCGTCACCTGTCCGAGCGACAGCTGCGCTCCGGCCAATGCGGACAAAATACCGCTCGCCACGACGGCGCCGTATTGATACCGCTTGACCTTCAAACCCAGGCTTTGCGCAGCTTGCGGACTTTCGCCCGCCGCGGTCATCCGGAAGCCGGACACCGTGCGGAATACATAGTAATGCAGCGCCGCAGCCAGAACAAATGCCAGATAGACGAGCGGAGAATGGCCGGACAGCACGTCGCCCAGCACCGGAATATCCTGCAGCACGGGGATGTCCCAGACCGGCAGCCCGGCCATTTCCTTATCGTAATACTGACCCTTCACACCGAAGATCGCAAACAAGCTGAAGGCGGTCAGGCCCGCTGCCAAAAAGTTCAGCGCAATGCCGACGACGATCGCATTGGCTTCCAAATGTATGCTTAAATAACCGAATAAAAGCGAGACCAGCGCCACGCACAAAACTGCGAACAGAATCGCCAGCAAGACATTGTCGAACAGATGGTTGCCGAGTATGGCCGTAAACGCGCCGGTCAGCATCATCCCTTCCAGAGCCACGTTGAAAATGCCGACGCGCGCGCACAGCGCACCCCCAAGGGCGGCGAGCAGCAAAGGCGTCACCATCCGGATCGTGGAGCTGAGCAGCGTCCAATCAAGAAACGCGTCCATCGGCAGCCCTCGCTTTCCTGCTTTTGATGAAGGAGAATGTGATCCTTGCCGATACGAACAAAATAAGGGCGGCCTGGATCACACTCGATATTTCGAGCGGAACCTCCGTATTGCGCTCCACGCCCATGCCTCCTGTCTGCAGCGCCGCGATCAATACCGCCGCGAACGCCGTGCCGAGCGGATTCGAGCCGGCCAGCAGCGCCGCCATAATGCCGGACCACGCATACTGCGGCGCGGTCAGCATATTGTCCATATAGCGGTACTGTGTGCCGAGCACCTCGAACGTCCCGGCCAGGCCCGCGATCGCGCCGCTCGCGAGCATGCTCGCCACCATCAGCCGTCCCCGGCGGACGCCTCCGTAAGCCGCGAACAGCGGGTTGCTGCCGAGCATGCGGATTTCATAGCCTTTTACCGTATAACGGAGAAACAAGGCGAGCAGAATCGCCCCCAGCACCGCAACGATAAACCCGGCATGAAGCGTCGTTCCTTGAAAAAGCTTCGGCAGCCAGACGCCCTTGTCCAGCATCTCGGTCTGCGAGGCGCCGGAGCCGCCCTGCGCTTTCAAGGGGAACGACACCATATAACCGGCGAACAACGTCGCAATATAATTCAGGAGCAGGGTCGTGATCAGCAAATTCAACCGAAACCGAATATCGAGCCAGCCGGCAAGCGCCGACCAGAGCCCGGCGGCCAGCATACCGGCCAGAATGGCGTATACGAGCTTAAGCAGCGGCGCACCCGGTATGTATAATGCGGCGACGGCGGCGGCAAGCGCGCCCAGATTCATTTGGCCTTCGGCGCCAAGGTTGAAAAAACCGGCGCGAAAAGCCAGCGCTACACCGAGACCGGCCAGTATGATCGGAGTCGCCCGGGTAAACGTCCCGGTGGTAAAATAAAAATTTCCGAATGCGCCCTTCCACATCTCGGCATAGGTTTCCGTAATCGAGCCTCCGACTGCCGCGATCGCAACCGCCCCGGCCAACAGTCCGAGCAGCACTGCCGTGAGAGGCGGGAGCAGCGCCTGCACCGTTGCCGCCATATTAAGCCGTTTCATCGGCTTTCCCTCCCGCCATCAACAGACTGATTCGTTCCTCTGTCGCGTCTTCCGCATCCATTTCGCCGGCGATTCGCCCTTCGTACAGCACGATGATCCGATCCGAAAGCTTGAGAATCTCCGTCAGCTCGGAGGATACGAGCAGCACCGCTCCGCCCTCGTCGCGGCGCTTGACCAGCGCGTCGTGGATCGCTTCCATCGCTCCGACATCGACGCCGCGCGTAGGCTCCGCCGCGATAACGAACGGCGACCCGTGCGCCATTTCTCTCGCCACGATGAGCTTCTGCATATTGCCGCCCGACAAATGCTTCGCCTTCGTGTCGATCGAGCCCGTTTTTACCTTGTAATCGCTCACCCAGCGAGCGACCGTTTCCCTTATTTTCCCCTGACGCAGCAGCCCGCCCCGACTGAATATGCCCTGATGGCCCATCACGCCGTTATCCGCAACGGTTTCTTCCTTCGCCGCTCCCCATAAATAGCGGTCCTCCGGAATATGCCCCAGCCCGGCTTCCCGGATCGCCATCGGTTCGGCTCGGGTCACATCTTTGCCGTCCAACACAATTCGGCCTTCGTCTATCCGGCGCAAACCGGCTATCGCCTGGATGAGCTCCGACTGGCCATTGCCGGAAATGCCGGCCACGCCGACGATCTCCCCTGCGCGAACGCGAAACCCGATCCGGTCGAGCAGCACTTTGCCGCCCTTCGGACCTTTCACCGTCACGCCGCGCACGTCGAGCACATCGCGTCCCGGCTGCAGCGGCATTTTGCGGAACGGCACCAGTTCTCTGCCCACCATCATGCGCGACAGCCCCGCGGGGTCGGTCTCGCCCGGCGCAACCGTTCCCGTTACACGGCCGTCGCGCAGCACCGTTATACGGTCGGCGGCCTCCATGACCTCCTGAAGCTTATGGCTGATCAGTATGAAGCTGATCCCCTGCTTCGACAAGCCCTTGATCGCTTTCAGCAGCCACTCCACCTCAAGCGGCGTCAGCGCGCCTGTAGGCTCGTCCAAAATTACGATGGAGGCGCCTTGGTGCAGCACCTTCAGAATCTCCACACGCTGCTGAATCCCGACCGGACAGTCGGCCACCGTTTGCCATGGATCGACGGGCATGCCGTATTTTTCGGAAAGCGCCCTGACCTGCTCCGCCGCCGCTTTCCGGTCAAAGGCCGGCCCGGCCTTCGGCTCGCGTCCGATGACGATGTTTTCCGCTACGGTAAAAGAGGGGAACAGCATAAAATGCTGATGCACCATGCCGATACCGGCGCCGATCGCATCCGCGGGGGAAGCGAATTCCCTGGCTTGTCCGCGGATCAGAATCCGTCCTTCCGTCGGCCGTTCCTCTCCATACAGAATACGCATCAATGTGGATTTGCCGGCGCCGTTCTCACCGACAAGCGCATGTATTTCACCCTCGCGCAGTGTAAAATCGACTTCATCGTTTGCGGTTAAACTCCCATACCGTTTCATTATTTTCTCCATCTGCAGCAGCATGAACCGTACGCTCCTTCCGCCCAAGAAATACCGGAAACCGGAACAACAGAAACCGGCTGCGACAGTTGGCAACCGGTTCTCGTTTGCATATTCCATTTTACCCGTCGGAACGCTTATTGAGCCAACGGGTTTTTCACTTCGATCGTGCCGGCAACAATGTCGTCACGGATTTTTTTCAGCTTGTCCACGTTCTCTTGACCGATGAACGGGCTGAGCGGAGAAGAAGATTCCGCCGTTACGAACGTCAAACCTACACCGTTCTCCTTCAAGCCGTAGTTCACGCCGCCGTAAGTAAAGTTGCCGGAAGTGAAATCCTTGGCCGTTTCATAAACAACCGTGTCCGTTTCCTTCAGCTGCGACAGCACGATACGCTCGGGGTCTTCACCCGTGCGGTCGGTATCCTGACCGGACGTGTAGAAGCCTTTTTCTTTAGCAGCTTCGAACACGCCGGAATCACCGACTGCGGACATACCCGCGATAAAATCGGCCCCTTGCGACGACTGCAGCAGCGCCAGCTCCTTCGCCTTCGCCGGGTCGGTAAAGCTGCCGACATAGTTCACCAGGAACTTGGCGTTCGGGTTGACCGATGCCAAGCCCTGCCCAAAGCCGGATGTATACTTGCCGAGCAGCGGCACGTCCATCGCTACGATGGCGCCGACGGTATTCGTCTTTGTCGCAAGGCCCGCCGCCGCGCCGAGCAGGTAGGCGGCCTCGTGTTCGCGGAATTCAATGCTGCGTACGTTCGGTGCATCGACGAAGCTGTCGACAATCGCGAACGGCTGGTCCGGATTCTCGGCCGCAACCTTGGCAAGCGCATCAACTGCGGAGAATGCCGCTGTGATGATCAGGTCGTAATCTTCGGCAACGGCCGCGCGCAGATTCTGCTCCACTTGGGACGGATCCGCCGACTCGATAACCTTCGCTTCAAAATTGAACTCCACGGCCGCTTTGTTCAAGCCTTCTTCCATTTGGGTGAAAAACGGGTTAACACCAATTTTCTCAGGCGTTACAAGCGCGATGCGCTTCTGCTCTTCCGCCGCACCGTTGCCCGCACCGGCATTCGTGCCGGCATCGGTTCCCCCGTTCGCCGCCCCGTTACCGCTATTTCCACCGTTGCCGTTGTTGGCGCCGCATCCTGCAATCAACGCCGCAACCAACACCAATACGGTTGCCATAACTGACCATCGCTTCATGTTTGTTTCTCTCCTTCTCGTTTAAAGTGCCACTTTTAAATGTAGTGGCTTTTATTGCCTGCTGTCAATGTCAGGTTAAGTCAAAATCGACAAAATTCGACTCTTGCTCGACAGCCGTACGACGGATTACTGAAGCTTATACGATTAGATGCTCGTCTTTACTATACTACAAAAAAACTCCCTGAACACATGTTCAAGGAGCTTCATATTCAACATGGATTCGGAAAGTAACCTCTTGAAAAGTTGAATAAAGCGCGTCAAAT
>NZ_CAUPYC010000096.1:0-11392 GCF_963515335.1 uncultured Paenibacillus sp.
TATTTCACACCTTAAAAATTCTAAAAAACTGTCTTGACATCTTGTAGCACCATAGTGTTTTTAATAGCTTCGTTCGATGGTCGAGGTCCGTCTCGAGCGTTTCATTGAAGAGTCGGGTAAGCTTGCGGGCATTCAACCTATCTTGCGTCAGTTCGGGATCACCGGCGTGATAGAGCTCACCGCTTAGCATTTTTTCTTTTTCCGTTTTCATAGCACAACTCCAATCTTTAGTGTTGGTGGATTGCGTCGTTACGTTCGTTCCGCCTGTTCAGGAAGAGGTTCAACCGTTCCGAGAAAAATAGAATGGTGGCAGCCGATACGACGATATAGAGTGGGAATATGCCTATAGTCGAGAACCCGGCAAGCAGTCCGAGAAGCGGCGGCATCAACGTGCTTCCCGTATAGGCAACGGCCATCTGATAACCCATGATCCGTTGTGCGTGCGCCTGACCGAATCGAACAGGCGTCTCATGTAACATGCATGGGAAAATCGGCGCGAGTCCCAGTCCGGTGATCAGCAATCCGCTCAGCGCGAAACCGGTCGGAAGCGGTAGCAGCAGGAGCAGCGTACCGGCAAGCGCTGTTATCTGGCCAGCTCGAATTAGCAGGCGATTGCTCACCTTGAACGTGACGAATCCGGTGATGAACCTTCCGATTGTTAGGCCCGCAAAGTAAATCGAAACCCAAAATGCTGCTTCGTCGGCGGGCAGCCCTTTCATCTTTACCAGATAACTACTGCCCCACAAGCCCACCGTCGCCTCGACCCCGCAGTAGAATAAAAACGATCCCAATGCATACTTGACACCCTTTACATGCTGCGGTTTGTTCTTCCCCGTTATCAAGCGACGGTCCCGCCTCCGCTTGCTCAGCGCCAAAGCCGGGCCTTATTTCCCAGCTAGATGCCCCCATAACGGGAGCGTTACGAAAAGCAAGATAACTAACGCGAACTGAATTCCGGCTACGGCCAGATACCCTTCTCTCCAAGAAGCATTCCCAGACAAGAACGCGGCCATAATTATTGGACCGGCCGTCGCTCCGACACCCCAGAAACAATGCAGCCAACTCATGTGATGGGCTTTATAACGCGCCGCTACGTAATGGTTGAGTCCGGCATCGACGGCCCCTCCGCCAAGCCCAAGTGGGATGGCGCACACGATCAACCAAACGATCGATGGCGCATACGAAAATCCTAGCAGCGCGCCGGCCGTCATGATACAACATGCCAGCGTGACGCGTCCCGTGCCGAACCGGCGCACAACGGCTCCACTTACCAAGCTGGATACAATCGTGCCGACGGTAACCGTCATCGACAACAACCCGGCCATTCCGATTGGTGCTTCCAGATCCGGCCGCATGACGGGCCATGACGCTCCGAGCAAGGAATCGGGCAGCCCGAGGCTGATAAAGGCCAAATAAATGATCAATAGTAAAATCGTACCCACACATGTGTGCTCCCGTCTTAAGATTCAATCGTCGTTTGCGGAAATCATTAAATGCAGCCCTAGCTTTTTCAACCCGTTTAAGTAATCTTCTTTCCAGTCGCTCGCCGTAAGTTTAGGCAGATGCTCCTTCGCAATATAGGACGCGCTTCTTGTTGCGATGGCTTCCAGAAGGTCCCTTGTTACTTCATCGCGGCAAAAGATCACGGCATTCGGGTTCAGGATCGCCGTAAACGAGGCGACCAGCCGGCTCACGGCATCGACCCCGATGGTCTCGTGCATGACGGTGACCGTTCCTTCAGCGTCTGTAATCGCTTGTTGAAAGTTTCGTTCGTCATACAGGGGAACGAAAGAGACTTCACCCGAGAATGACGTGCTTCCCCGCACGACGTTGCCGTTGACCATTATGCCGGCCCCCGGTCCGTTTTGACCGAAATACAGGTAGATCAGTGAGTGGTTCTCGCGGAAGTTCATCTTGTCGTAGTAGCCCAAGACGGCCGCGTTCATATCGTTCTCCACGACAACAGGAAGCGCGAATCGCGCTTCGATATAGCCTTTCAGGTCAAAATTCTGAAACTTCTCGTATCCCGGAATATAGATGATCCGCCCGTCGTTGACCGATCCAGGTACGCCGAAAGCAAGCGAACGGATCCTAGGGTGCCGCTCGATCAAGGACACAATTTGCTTCGCCAGTGTCTCGATTCCATCCTGAAGAAAACCAGAGGAAGTCCCTTTTTCCTTCACTTCACCCAATACGTTATAGATCCTGTATTGAGTTTCCGTTTTCTCTAGAAACAGCGTGGCGCCCAACTGATAATCAGGATTATATGCGTAACGTCGAGCCCTTCTCCCGCCGCTCGAGTCGTCGAGACCGACGGACATCAGTTCGCCTGCGTTCTCCAACTGGGTAATAAACTTGCTGATCGTCGGAAAACTAATCCCCAGCTTTTCACTTAGCTCGACTTTCGTTGCGCTTCCAGACGCTAAAAGCGTTGCGCGAATGCCTCTCAGAATCACCTTCTTCATTTCTTTCGGCGTTGATAGCTTTTCGCTCACCAAAACATCACCTCGATTTCAAACACTTATTAAATATCTTTAATAAGTGTTTTTATCATAACAGGGTTCTGGCATAAAGGGAAGCCCCTCTACGGGGCCTTTACGCACCACTACACTCAGGTCAAATAACCGCCTCCGCTGGCAGGATACCCCGGATACACCAGATTATTATTCTTAAAGCGGGTTAAATTTAGGGCGTTCGGTCTTGTCAATATCACCAATTAAAGGTAAACGAGAGAGCATGTTTTGCAAGAAATAGGAGTCCCAAGGGAAATGCTCAGTTATCCCTAGACCAACGACATCATATGATTTGGCTATATCTTGCAAAACACGGATAATAGCTTCCATTCTTACTCCCCGCGGAAACTTATCCTTATTCTCCTCATATGTTCCTGGGTAAGCAACCAAGAGCGAGCGGAATTCTGTCATATCCAGAACATCCAAATCAAAATGAATAATTATTTTAGATGGTTTCCGTTCATCTAACCATTGGAGCACGTTCGAACTATCTTGTTTAATCTCGTCCGGTCCCAGAATATCCAATTTCAAATTTCGCAATGGCCCAGAGTTTAGCGGCTCCAACAAATCATTTAACCCTACAAATAGCACTTGTTCAGGCTTAAAAATACGTGGGACCTCTGCTACAAATTCTTTATCACCTACTCCAAGTAAATTCGCAAGGACCATTGCGTGATGATTTGGGAAATCTTCAGGAATATAGACGTCAGGATGAGCATCAACCCATAGTAGAGCAGTGTCTCCTTTATATTTCTCATTCAAGTATGCAAAAGGGGCAAGTTCAACGCTGCAATCTCCTCCCAAAACGACGATACTATCAGGGTTGTGCTTATGAATTAGTTCCTTTGCAGAGCGAGCTTGTTTCAGCACGGTACCTCTAGCCATGATGCCATTCACTTTTTCCTCATCAAGATTTGAACTCACTGGTACTTCTTCAAAAGGACCCTCTGACTTGGGAGCAAGCCAGTTTAACAAATGAGCTCCCAGTATATATGGAGGGTTATTCCCTCCACCTTGCCATTGCGGAAATAGAAGACGTAGCGTACGATTGTTGTTATTTTCGCTCATGAAAAATGCTCCTTTTCGTTCGGTTTATTTATCCTTTAAATAAAGAGAAGAATCATTTAGAAATAACATCTTAAGTTTACTTTAGCATTCACACAATAGGAATATCCTTTTGAGCATAACTGCCAATTACTTCCAAACTTCATTCGGGTTCTATCGCCACACCGTCGCGCCGCTGGGCGGACAAATGCAGCTCCTGATATTCGCCGGGAGGAAGGTTAAAGTGCTGTTTGAAAACGTGCGAGAAATGCTTGACGCTGAAGTAGCCGACCTTGTCCGCGACATCGTATACCTTCTCGGGCGGATGGTCTTTCAGCAGCTTGGCCGCCTGCTCCATCCGGACGCGCGTCAGAAACTTGATATACGTTTCCTGAAACGCTTTATGGAAGGCGCTGCTTAAATAATTGGGCGTCACACCCAGCTTCTCGGCAAGCAGAGCCAGGCTCAAGGGCTCGGCGTAATGCGTATAAATATAGGCTTTTGCCCGGCTTGCGATGTCGGTCTCGTCCGCCGCCTCGGCTTGCCGGCCATCGTAACGCGGGACGAAGCAGCATGCGATGTCCCTGTAGACGGCCAATACGGATTCCGCCGTCCACCCTTCCGGTCGCTCGATGAATACGCGCTGCAGGTGCCGGTACGCTTTTTCCAGCCCCCGCCCGTACAGCTCGCCTTTCCCGTCGATCAATCTTTTCATCATGTGGATGCCGAATTTGGCCAGCGCGCGCGGCGTGTATGCCGGCATATGCTCGATATATTGCTTGAGGGCGACCGTATAGGCGACTTCATTCCGATCGAACAAGGCGAACCGGACGGCGGCCAGCGATTGACCGAGGGACGGCAGCAGATCCGGGCCATCGGAACGACCGCCGTCTTCCCGCGGCGCAAACAGCGCCGGTTCCCCGGCATAAAGACGCTGCTGCAAGTTTCGTGAAGCCGCGGCATAAGAGGCGTGCAGATGGAACAGCTCGCTTTCCATCGATCCCAGCGCTCCGGTCACCGTAATGACCGTATGATGGAGCATGGCATCCGCTACTTGCCGATAGACGGCCGAACACCTATGCAGAATTTGCCCGTGATCATCCCCGGAGACAAGGACGCACGTGCACTGGTCTTCATCCAGGAAAACAAACCCGTGCCCCAGCTCCCCGCAAATTTCCACGGCGATCTGTTGAACGATAAACCGGAACACCATAAAATCGTTGTAAGGAATCGATTTGCGGACGAGCTGTTCCTCGTCGAGGTCCAGCATCATGATGACGCCTTCGGTTTCGATCAGCTGCAGCTTGAGCCGGAAAATGAGCGGGTAGAGCGTTTTGATTTCAACGGCGCTTTCGCTGACCACCGCTTTAAGAAACTGCTTGACGACCTGGGCCTGGCTTTCCTTGGAGAGGCTCTTCTGCGAGAAAAAGGCGAGAGATTCCCGGTTTTTGATTTCCAGATGGGAGGTGACCGCGTCCAAGGCTTCCGTCAGATCCTCCTTGACGACCGGCTTCAGCAAATAATTCCGGACGCCGTGACGAATCGCCTCCTGAGCCAGCGCGAATTCATCGTAACCGGATAAGATCATGACCTGAGGCGCGTTGGCCATTCCATGTATGAGCCTGCACAATTCAATCCCGTCCATAAGCGGCATCTTGATATCGGTAATGACAAGATCGACCTTCTCCTGCTGAAGCTTCTCCCAGGCTTCCTGCCCGTCCATCGCATCCGCGGCGATTTCCCATTCGGGATGCTGCTCCTGAATGTGCAGGCGAAGATATTGACGAACCAACGGCTCGTCGTCCACCAGCATGACCTTATACATGACCGCTCTCCTCCTGACTCGGAACCGGCAGGTCGATCGTTACCGTCGTTCCATGATGAAGCTTGCTGTCTACCGAGAGACCGTAATCCGCTCCGTATTTCATTCTGATCCGTTTGTTGACGTTCACCAGACCGATGCCGTGCCCTTTGCGCCGGCCGCCCGAACCGCCCGAACCGCCCGAACCAACCGACCCATCCGATACGGGCGGTCCGGGCGGCGGGCCTTCGTCCGGGCCGCCGTCCAGTCTTCGCCGCAGCCGCTCCAGCGCCGCCGGATCCATCCCGATGCCGGTATCCCGGATAACGAACCGCAGCCGGCTGCCGCTCAGCTCGCTGTATATGCGCAAGGTCGTTTTCTCGCGTTTCGTTTCGCAGCCGTGAATCACGGCGTTCTCGACGATCGGCTGAAACAGCAGGGCGGGCACCGGGTACGACATCAAGGACGGATCGATCCGGATGTCGTATTCCAGCCTGCCGTCATAACGGCTGCTCTGGATGCTTAAGTAAGCGTTAAGCAATTCGATCTCGCGCTGGAGCGTAATGTCTTTATCCCAGAACGACATGCTCCGCAGAATGCTGCTCAGCTTGTGGATATGGTCGATCGCCTTGGGCTGGTTGCCGATCTGCATCTGCATCGAGATCATATTGAGCGTATTGAATATGAAATGGGGCTTGATCTGATTATGCAGCGCAAGCACCTGGGCTTCCTTCTGCAGCAGCTCGGTTTCGTACACCTGTTTGACCAGCTGCGTATTTTCCTCCAGCATCTTGCTGATTCGCGAGACGAGCGAGTTGAAGGAGCTGCCGAGATAGCCGACCTCGTCTCCGCGCTTGTCCGGAAACCGCACCGTCAGGTCGCCGCGCTCCACCTCTCTCATCAGACGCACGACCGTCAGCAGCGGTTTGAGAAATTTATTGAGAAACCACAGCAACAGGATAAAGGCGAAAGCCGCGGACAGCAGGGCGATCCACAAACCGAAATTGCGCGTTTCCCTGGCGCCGGCGTTCAATTCCGGCAGGGAGTTCACGGCGAGAATGCTCCAGTTGGAGCGGGGCAGCAGGGTCGTGTTGAGCAGATAAGGGGTACCGTCATACGTGACCTTGGTCGAGCTTTTGCCGCTCCGGCGGATCTCCTTGACGAATCGCACGGCGTCCAGCCTTGGCGTGCTCTGGTAAATGACATTGTTCCTGTTGTCGACAATAAACAGGCCGCCGTCTTTGCCCATATCGACTTTCCGGCTTATATTCTCGATCCCGCTGTAGTTCGCGTCCACTTTAATGACGCCGAGAATTCTGTCGCTGTTGCGCGTGCTGCGAAGCTGCCTGACGATGGAAAATACTTTCGGCCCCTGATTGACCATCTGCTGCATGTGCGCCGGGACAAAAATCGTGTCGCGGGTCGCCATGGCCTGCTTGTACCAGCCGTATTGCTTCACAAGCTTCGTATCGTCGACGCTCACCTGAAGGCGGCCCGACGAGTATATTTCGTCCGTAATGACAAAGACGCGATTGATATCGCCGCGCGGATAGATCAGCATTTCCTCCAGATAGTTCTCGATCAGGCGGCGCTTCTCCAGCTGCGCCAGCGACGAGGAATCGTAGGTTTCCTCGATCGCCTCCATAATACCGTCGTTCAGATACACGGACAGGGAGAGGCGGTACAGATCGTCCAGATAGGAGTCGATATTAAACGATACCTGCTCGATGATTTGCTGCACGCGGCCCCCGGCCTGGGCTTCGAAATCTCTCGTATACTTGTAGTAGGAGATAAAAGCAACCAGATAAATTGAGCCGAGAATAAAAAGGGCCGAAAAAATGAGCAGCTTTTTTTTCAGGCTCCAGTCGCGGTATTTTTTCAAGCGGATCATCGTTTTTCACCGTCCCGATTTCAGTCTAACCGTTCCGGCGGCGGTGAACAACCGTTTGATGGCCGATCTGTAAAAACCACACCTCGATCGTAACTTTCCGGTGTTTCGGCTTGTATCGACAAGGATTATGCTTAAGGTGCACCGATTCGGGGACACGGAAACAACCAAAAAAGGGAGGAAACAAAATGCGCAACAAACGCAACAGACGCAACAAAACGGTAAGCTTGCTGTTCGTCTTGACCCTCATGATCTCGCTGCTGGCGGCATGCGGGAGCAACCAAAAGGCGCCGGAGAACAACGGGCAGGAGCCGGCGGGCGACGCCGCGGCGAACAGTCAGAAGGAAGAGCCGGCAAAAGAAGAACCGAAGGAAAAAGTCAAGCTGAAGTTTTTTACCGGCAAGGTGGAAACGATCGAATTGATGGATCAGCTGATCAAAAAGTTCAACGAAGAAAATCCGGGCATCGAGGTCGTGCAGGAGTATCAGAAGGACGCAAGCAGCGTCATCAAGGTTAAATTCGCGGCTGGCGACGTGCCGGATATTACGACGGTCGTCGAGCAGGATTACATCGACCAGGGCAAATATCTGGATCTCTCGAACGAGCCGTTCTGGTCGCGCGTGCTGCCGTCCATCAAGGAATTGTCGACCGACGTCAAGACGGGCAAGCAATACCGGGTCGCCACGAACGTGACGATGGCCGGCATTTTCTACAACAAGCAGATTTTCGAAGAGCTCGGCCTGAAAGAGGCTTTGACCTGGGAAGCGTTCAAGGCGAATCTGCAAACGATCAAGGACAAGAAGCCGGACGTCGTGCCGATGTTCCTTGCCGGACGGGATTCCTGGACGCTCGGACACCTGATCGAATTTATGCCGCACGGCATCATTAAGCAGAAGCTTGGCGTGAACGGCTCGCGCGTCGCGTTCATCAACAACGAATCGGATAAGCTGGCGTTCGACGCGGAAGGCGGCGTCATCGACACGTTCGCAAAGCGTTTGCTCGAGCTGAAGGAAGCGGGCCTGATCAATGCCGATGCGCTGACCGCTACCTATGACAACCAGAAGGAAGCTTTCTCGACCGGTAAAGCGGCGATCATCAGCCAGGGCATGTGGGTGATGGGCGACCTGCTGAAAATGAATCCGGACATCGCATCCAACGTCGGATTCAGCCCGTACCCGGCGATCATGGACGGCACGCAGCCGGTGGTGCTTTCCGCAGACGATTCCCGTTATGCGATTACCGCGGATTCCAAGTATCCGGAAGAAGCGAAGAAGTTTCTGGAGTTCCTGATCCAGCCCGAGAACCTGCAGGCCTACAGCGAATTCCTGAAGTCGCCGCCGGCGTTCACCGACGTGACCGCGAACTGGGGTCCGCTCAACGAGCAGGCAACCCAGGCGTTGAAAACAGGCGTCAACATTCCGTTTACGGATACGCCTTCGGGCTTCTCGGGAGACGATGCGGGCAAAATGGTGCAGGAGCTGCTGGCGGGCAAATATACCAGCATCGAATTCGCCAAAGCATACCGCGAAGCATGGGATAAAGCCTGGAACGCGACGCGTTGATCGGGTTTTCCGCTAAAGAGACGGACTGAACCGCTGCCGGCCGGTATGCCGCCCGCGCATAAGAAGACGCGCGTACCGGTCAGCGGCATTGGAACGGAGAGAATAGCATGCATATAACGCGGCGAATTGCGAACAATCTTCATTATTTCATGGCGGTTCCCGCCATCCTGTTGTTCGCGCTGTTTTTTATTTATCCGTTAACGCAGGGGGTCGGGATCAGCCTGACCGATTCCAACGGCGTGACCAAGCCGGATTTCATCGGCTTTCGGAACTTTGCCGATTTTTTCAAGGACGAGCGGGCTAAAACGGACGTGTCCAACACGGTGCTGTTCGCCCTGGGCAGCGCTCCGCTTCTGAACCTGTTCGGCTTTCTGTACGCGCTTGTGCTGGACCGCGCCTTCAAGGGAAAAGCCTTCGTGCGCGCCATCGTGTATTTGCCGGCGGTGATCAGCCCGCTGATTATGGGCTATGTGTGGTATTTCATTCTTCAGCCGGGACGCGGATTTCTGTTTTACCTGCTGCAAAATGTGGGGTTGACGGGCGGAAACTGGCTGGCCGACGCAAACTCGGCGTTGGTCGTCCTGATTCTCGTCAACGTATGGCAGTTCGTCGGCATGACCATGATCATCTATTTGGCCGGTCTGCAGTCGATTCCCAGGGAGCTGTACGAGGCTTGCGAGATCGACGGCGCGGGATACGGCGGCAAGCTGTTTTATGTGACCGTACCGATGCTCGTGCAATCGATCAAAATCAACGTCGTCACGAATATTATAGGTTCGTTGTCTGTATTCGAGGTGATCATCGCCCTGACCGACGGGGGGCCCGGCTACAGCACCGAATCGCTGAGCATATACATTTTGCGGATGCTTTACGGCAGCTTTACCGGCTATTCAACAGCCGTCGCGATGATTCTGTTCGTCATGATCGTCATTCCGGTGATCGTATTTATGAGATTCATCCGCAAGCAAGAGTTTGAGATGTAGGAGGCAACGCCATGAAATGGACGCGAACGTTCGGCACCTATGCCATCGTAACGATTATGGCCTTGCTGTCGCTGATCCCGTTCTATATTCTTCTCTATCTATCGCTGAATACACCGTCGCGCACCTTGTTCGACGGACTGCTGCTGCTTCCCGATTTTTACTTTCCGAACTATCTGGAAGCCTGGCGGAAATCCGATATCGGCAATGCGACGGTCAATTCCCTGATCATCGCGGTCGGCGCGGTTGCCTTGATCATTCTGGCGTCGGCCATGGCCGGGTACGCCATTTCGCGGTACAACAACAAATTTCATTCCCTGGTGTTCAATGTGCTGCTGATCTGCATGATGATCCCGGCGATCATCATTACCGTGCCATTGTATTCGCTGATGAAATCGATCGGCGGCATCAATACCCAGTGGGCCATGATTCTGCTGATGGCCTCGAACGGGCTGCCGTTCTCCGTTTTTCTGTACACGGGCTTCGTCAAGGGGCTGCCGCGCGAGGTGGAGGAGTCGGCGATCATCGACGGCTGCACGCCGTTTACCGCGTTCTGGCGGGTCACGTTTCATTTTCTGCGCCCGGTTACGGCCGCTGTGGTCATTCTCCAGGGCCTCGCGGTGTGGAATAACTACGGCCAGGCCGTGTTTTTCCTGCAAAGCCTGGAGCTGCGGACGATTCCGCTGGCCGTGTCCATGTTCTTTCAACAGTACGGCGCGCAGTGGAACCTGATGGCGGCCGCTTCGGTGATCGGGCTTACTCCGGCCGTCATTGCGTTTCTGCTGTTCCAAAAATATTTCATTAAAGGAATAACTGCCGGCGCAGTTAAAGGGTGAAGGCCATGTTCGGCATTAAAGATGTGTATCCGTTAAAAGCGCAGTACCGGAAGGGCGAACCTGTGCGCATCGCGATCGAAATCGATAATCGTACCGGTAATGAGCAGGCGCTGCATATGGAAGTCGTCGTTCGGGAATTGAACCGTATCGTGTACAGCATGCTGCTGGATGTCAAGCTCGATTCGAAACCGGTGACGACTCATGTGGCGGACCTGGAGCCGTTCATGGCCGATTTCAAAGGCTACGGCGTCGATGTGGCGCTCGTGGGAGGAGATCCGGCGCTGCAATGGCTTTCCACCTCGTTCGACGTCGTGTCCGATTGGAGACGGTCGACACGGTACGGCTTTCTCAGCGATTTTCACAGCAAATTGGAAGGCGACGGACAGGATGTCGCGAGCCTGAATAAGCTGCACCTCAACCTGGTGCAGTTTTACGACTGGATGTACCGCCACAACGATCTCGTTCCGCCTCAAGACGTATTCACGGACTTGATGGGAAGGGAACTAAGCCTCAAAGTGGTGAAGGAGAAAATCGGGCTTTGCCGCCGCTACGGGATGAAGGCGATCGCGTACGGCGCGGTATATGCGGCCAGCAAAGCTTTCTATGAGGAGCATCCGGACTGGGCGCTTTACTACAGCAACGGCAAGGTTATCGACTTCATCAAGGTTCGCACAGGATACTTCCGCTTCTACAAACGGGGGAGGAATGTGCGACAGGCGCTAGCCTGAATGCTATTTTTTGGTATGCTTTACCTCCCAAGCATGCTAT
>NZ_CAUPYC010000097.1:0-11356 GCF_963515335.1 uncultured Paenibacillus sp.
AATGGTGTGTCCAGTTATATTTATCCCGCTCTGTGCGGGTTTACTGAATACTTACTTTTAAACATATAAAACATGGTAGTAACGGAGGAAAAATACATTTAATCAAAATCGGTTAAGATTCAAATCGTAAAGGGCTGCCCCAGAGTAGACGAATCTACCTAAGGACAGCCCTTGATGGTGTGCGATAGCGGATCAGGAAGCGACGGCGGACAGAATCTCGGTCAGCTTCTCCTGGAATGCCGGCACGCCTACGCGGTTCACGAAAGCGTGGAACGATTCGCCGGCTTGCCGCTGCTCCTTGTAGAACAGGATAAGCCGCGCCACCACGCCGGCAATCTCGTCGCCCTTGACGCGCCCCTTGAGCGGCGTGTTGAACGTTGCGCCCGGACCGAGAATGCCGCCGACGGCGATGTCGAATGCGTCGACCATGCCTTCAGGCGTTTTGACGAGCGCGCCTTGCAGGCCGATATCCGCGATATGCTTCTGGCCGCAGGCGTTCGGGCAGCCGATCATGTGAATGCGGATTTTCTCGTCCAGCTCGACGTTCTCGTCCAGATATTCGGCTACACGGCGGGCGCGCTCTTTCGTCTCGACGACGGCGAGGTTGCAGAACTCGTTGCCCGTGCAGGAAACGGTGCGGCTCATGAAATGCTTCGGGTTGGGCGTCAGGCGCTGAAGCACCGGCGCTTGCAGCAGCTCGTCGACCTTCTCGTTCGGGATGCCGGCAAGGATGATGTTCTGCGACATCGTGGTGCGGACCAGTCCGTCGCCGTATTGCTCGGCCAGATCGGCCAATTGCTCGAACTCGTCGGAGTTCGTGCGGCCTACCGGCACATTCAGGCCGACGAAGCTTTTGCCTTCACCGGTTTGCGGGTGCACGCCGTCGAAGTATACGGCCTTCCAGCCGGCGATTTTGCTTTCGCCCGCGGACGGCATGTCGCCGATGATTTCGATAAGCTTCTCCTGGAACTTCTCCGTGCCCCAGTCGGCCACGAGGAACTTCAGGCGCGCCTGATGGCGCTTCTCGCGGTAGCCGTAGTCGCGGAAAATCGTCGTGACGCCGATCGCCACCTTCAACACTTCCTCCGGACGGACGAAGATGTCCAGCTCCTTCGCAAGATGGGGCTTCGCGGACAGGCCGCCGCCCACCCATGCGTGGAAGCCGAGCACTTCCCGACCGTCGATCACTTTAACCGCCGGCGTGAACGCCAGGTCGTTGATTTCCGCCTGCGCGTTGTTCCAGATACTTGCGGAAATCGACATTTTGTACTTGCGCGGCAGGTTGGAGAAATCGCGGTTCATGAGGAAGAAGTCGTTCACTTCCTCGACGATCGGCCGGGTATCCATAAGCTCGTCCGGATCGATGCCGGCAAGCGGGTTGCCGACGATCGTGCGCGGGCAATCGCCGCATGCCTCGTAGCTGTAAAGTCCGACCGCCTCCAGGCGCTTGAATATGTCCGGGAGGTTCTCGACGCGCAGCCAGTGGAACTGGATCGCCTGGCGGGTCGTCACGTCGATCAGGTCGCGGCCGTACAGGCGGCCGATTTCGGCAAGCCCGCGCGCTTGCGCGGCGGTCATGATGCCGGAGTTGATGCGGACGCGCATCATGAAGTGTCCGTCCTTCGGCTTTTGCTCATACACGCCGGCCCATTTGAACCGGTTCATATCGTTCTCGTCGATCGCATCGTACCCTTTGTGCGCGTACTCCTCGATAATTGTGCGGATGACGTCGAGGCCGTCTTTTTCCATCTTGACGAACTCGAATTTATTCAATTTGGACGGGTCCTTCATCCAAACCGCTTCGTAAGCCATCTTCATTTCCTCCTTGCCGGCAGCCCTATGGTGACAGCAGGCTAATTCCGACGATCTAAGTATGAATATACACGGAAATCGTATCACATTTTCTGCCGGTCGACAACGCAAACGGTATCAATCGTTATAAGAGTTTGTTATATTACTTATTCGGTTCGTTTATACAATAAGGGCTTGCGGCCGGGATGGCCGATTGGTGACAAAGTTGTTACGAACCAAGTTTTGGACTTGCAACCGATGGCTTGAACGGCTAACATAGGTTATTATAGGTAACGTGTGAAGATTCGTGTGATCATTCCCTGCGGGTATAAATGAAGGAGGTCCCCTCATGTTTTTGGCGCAACAAGCACCTGCGGCGGCAGATGCAAGCAAGTTTGCTACGTTTGACATTTTCATGCTGTTGTTCACGGCGCTTATCTTGATCGGTTTCGTGCGGCTGGTGCTGGCCCGTCCGAGAAAAAACTTTTTTGCAATCGGCTTCACGGGCGTTTCCCTGCTCGTATTCTTGCTCATCGATTACATTATGATCTTTGAGGTGTGGCTGGGTTAGCCGTTTGCTTACATAATCAGCAGCTGCTGTGGAAAGAAAGGACCGCCAAAGCGCCAGCGCGCCGGGCGGTCCTTATTTCGTTGCGGCGGAGGAGCCCGCAAAAAAGCCGGACGCCCCTGGAAGGGGACATCCGGCTTTGCCCGCTTTTATACCCACCACATCTCGCCCAAAGGCTCGCGAATGAGGATCTGCTGCAGATTTTGCACCGCTTTGGTGAAGCCTTCGTCGACGGACATCAGTCCGTCCTCGTGCTCGATGCTGACGACGTAGTCATAGCCGACCAGGCGAAGGGCGCTGATAATATCGGCCCACACCTTCATGTCGTGGCCGTATCCGACGGTGCGGAACTGCCAGGCGCGGTCGAGCATCAGCGTGTAAGACTGCATGTCGGTGACGCCGTGCTTGTTCACATTGATCGGATCGATCGACGTGTCCTTCGCGTGGAAATGATGGATCGCTCCCTCGCGGCCCAAAATATGTACGGCCTGCACCGGATCGATGCCCTGCCACCACATATGGGAAGGATCGAGGTTGGCGCCGATCGCTTCACCCGCCGCTTCGCGCAGACGGAGCAGCGTAGCAGGCGTATGCACGGAGAAGCCGCCGTGCAGCTCGAGCCCGATTTTGACGCCCCGTTCCGTCGCGTATTTGCCGATCTCCGTCCAGTAAGGAATAACCTTATTGGTCCACTGCCAGTCCAAAATTTCCTGGAAATCGTTCGGCCAAGGCGCTACCGGCCAGTTCGGATACTTCGCATCCTCGTGGTCGCCGGGGCAGCCCGAGAACGTGTTGACGACCGGCACGCCGAGCTTGGAAGCGAGATCGATCGTTTCGCGGATCATGCGATCATGCTCCGACGAAATCGCTTTCTGCGGATGGAGCGGATTGGCGTGGCAGCTCAAAGCGCTGATCGTCAAGCCGCGCGACTCGACGGCCTGCTTGAACGCCCGCTGCTTGCTTTCGTCCGCCAGCAGCTCCTCCCGCTTGCAGTGCGCGTCTCCCGGGTAGCCGCCTGTGCCGATTTCGACGGCTTGCAGCCCTTTGGACGCAATATAGTCGAGTGTCTGCTCCAGCGGCTGCTGGCTGAACAATACCGAAAATACACCGAGTTTCATATTATGTACTCCTCCTCCATCAGGATGGCATCGCTTACGAAACCATTATAGCACGCGCGAAAAATGGAAGGAAACGGCCTGGCCCTAAATGGACAAGATCGTATAGAAAGGGAGCAAAACAATGGTAAGGAGGGCGGCTTCTGTGCCGGCGCGGCCGGTAAAACATGCCGAAGCTGATCCCGGGTACGGCGGTTTCTTTTTGGCTGTGCGAAATGGTACACTGGTACAAACGGCAATAAGCTTGGAGGAGCCATATTTACATGAGCAATAAAGGACATTTACGCAGGTCGGATATCGAGCTGCTGGCGCCCGCCGGGGACTGGGACTGCATGCGCGCCGCCGCGGCGAACGGAGCCGACGCGGTGTTCTTCGGCGTGGAGAAATTCAACGCCAGGGCGCGGGCGAACAATTTTCGGACGGACGAGCTGCCGGAGATTATGGCTTTTCTGCACAGCTACGGGATGAAAGGGTTTCTGACGTTTAACATATTGGTGTTCGAGAATGAGCTGGACGAGGCGAAAAAGCTGATCGAAGCCTGTGTTGACGCGGGCGTCGATGCGGTCATCGTGCAGGACCTCGGGCTGGTCAAGCTGATCCGCGACATCTCGCCCGATTTTCCGATCCACGGCTCAACGCAGATGACGATCACCTCGACCGAGGCGGTCGAATTCACGAAGCCGTTCGACATTGAGCGGGTCGTGCTCGGCCGGGAAAACAACCTGAAGCAGATCCGAGCGATCGGCGAGCAGGCGAAGCTTCCGATGGAGGTGTTCGTGCACGGCGCGCTGTGCGTCTCCTATTCGGGCCAATGCCTGACGAGCGAGATGTGGGGCGGCCGGTCCGCGAACCGCGGCGAATGCGCGCAGGCATGCAGGCTGCCATACGACCTGATGGTGGACGGCGAGCAGAAGCCGATGGGCGATGTCGCTTACCTGTTGTCGCCGAAGGATTTGGCGGCGGTGGAGCTGGTGCCGGAGCTGATCGAGGCGGGCGTCACATCGTTCAAGATCGAAGGCCGGCTCAAAACGCCGGAATACGTGGCGAACGTGGTGAGCAAATACCGGCGCGCCATCGACAAGTATTTCGATGGCGACCGGTCGGGGCCGTCGACCGAGGAGCTCCGCGAGCTGCAGCAGAGCTTCTCGCGCGGGTTTACGCACGGCTTCCTGAAAGGCACGAACAACAAGCAGCTGGTGGAGGGCACGTTCCCCAAAAGCCGCGGCGTCTACATGGGCCGCGTGGAGCGGGTGCTGCGCGACGCGGTCGTATGCCGGATCGAGGCGCCGCTCAAGCGCGGAGACGGCATCGTCTTCGACGCGGGCGACCCGACCAAGAAGGAAGAGGGCGGACGCGTATACGATCTGCGCCGCCAAGGCGTCAAGATCGAAGGCGAAGCGCAGGAGCATACGGTGCTGGAGATCGTGCCGGGGCGGAACGACGTCGACCTGCGCAAGGTGAAGCCGGGCGACCGGATCTGGAAAACGAGCGACCCGGCGCTGGACAAACGGCTCCGCCAGACGTTCGAGACGGATAAGCCGTACCGGGTGTTTCCGGTTCACGTCCATGTCGAGGGCAAGGAAGGGGAGCCGCTGCGCACCCGGTGGACCGACCTGAACAAGGGGGCCACGGTTGAGGCGGCGTCGGAGCTGCCTTTGGAGCGCGCCGAGAAGCGCCCGATGGACCGCGCGCTGCTGGAGGAGCAGCTGGGCCGGTTGGGCGGCACGCTTTTTCAGCTGGAGGGTTTGGAGCTTGCGCTTGAAGGCGAGCTGATCGTGCCGATCCGCGAGCTGAACCGAATCCGCCGCGAAGCGGTGGAACGGCTTGCGGGCGAACGGCCGAAGCCGCCTGTATACGAGAAGCGGGCTGTCGAGGTGTATGCGGATGCGCATCGCGCGAGCCCGGAAGCGGCCGCTTTGAAGGCGGCGGGCGTCCGGAGCGAGCCTCGCCTTACGGCGCTTTGCCGAACGCTGGCGCAGGTTGAAGCCGCGGTCCGCACCGACGTCGCGATGATCTACGCCGACTTCGAGTTTATCAAGCAATACCCGGCGGCAGTCGATACGGCCCGCAAGGCCGGCAAGCGGATTGCGCTCGCCACGCCCCGGATTCATATGCCGGGCGAGAACGGCTACCACAACCATATTTTGAAGCTTCAGCCCGACGCGGTGCTGATCCGCAATACCGGTGCGATGTATTTCTATATGCGCGCCCGCGCGGCAGGGACGGTGTCCCCGTTCCCGGAGCTGATCGGCGATTTCTCGCTTAACATCGCGAACCATAAGACGGCTGATCTTTTTCTGGATGCGGGCTGCTCGCTCGTCACGCCTTCCTATGATTTGAACGCGCAGCAAATGGTCGATCTGCTGGGCAAGGCCGACACCTCCAGGACGGAGGTCGTCATCCACCAGCATCTGCCCATGTTCCATACGGAGCATTGCGTGTATTGCACCTTCCTCAGCGAAGGCACCGATTACACCAATTGCGGCCGGCCGTGCGAAGAGCACCGCGTCTCGCTGCAGGACCGGATCGGCATGTCGCACCCCGTCCGCGTTGACGAAGGCTGCCGCAATACGGTCTATAATGCGATCGAGCAGTCCGGCGCCGAGTATTTGCGGAACTTCATCGAGCTCGGCGTCGCCTCGTTCCGGGTCGAATTTCTCGAGGAAACGCCCGGGAAGGTCGAAGAGGTCATTTCGCTCTATACGGATGCCGTCCGGGGCAAAATCAGCGGGACGCAGGTATGGCGCAGCCTGAAAGCGACCAATCAGCTGGGCGTTACGCGCGGACAGCTCGTTAAGTAAATGTTTTCGCGCCAGCATGCCAAGTGCCGTCGGATGGCCTCATTCGACGGCTCTTGCTCAATAGCTTGCCGAATCGTTTGCGTATTTGTAAGAAAAGCACGTTGTTTGTAAGAAATCTATTTCTTTTTTCCTAAAGGAATAGTACTATTAACCTAAAACAGACCGAATGTGGTGATCGTTTCCATGCGCTTGTCATTTCAATCCCATATACCGGAAAGCCTGAAGGATCTTGTTCTGGAGTTGGAGCAAAGCGTGCTGAACGGGCGGCTTCCGGACAAGGATACGCTGGGCCGTCTGCCGGAGCGCGCCGTTTTCGGCTCTCCGCTGCTGCTGCGCGCCGGCTCCGTCCGTTTGATCCTCGAAGGCCGGCTGCAGGAAGCGCAGGAATGGCTGCAGGCGGCGATCAAAGGCTTTGCGCTGCAGGCGGACCATGTGGAAATGCTGTCCATGATCGGTCTCTTGACTTTGCTGAATGTTCGGATCGGCGATTTTCACGAAACGGAGACGCTTCTGCAATTTTTGGAGGAGGAGACGCTCCGGTACGGCGAAGGCTGCGGCGGCTTCGTCTGGTGGGCGCTTGCCCGGGGCAGATGCTGGACACGAACGGCCCCGATTCTGCAAACGCTCTCGACGGATGAGTATTTCGCCAATGCGGCCGACCGTTTCCGGGAAGCGGGCGACGACACCTGGTTTGCCTATTTGCTGCTTGACCGCTGGTTATACGGAGCCGACGACATGCGGGAAGGGGAGTGGGCAAAGAGAATCGGCGACCTGCGCAAAAGGGCGGCGCTCCATCCCGAATGCGGAGCGGTGTTGAGCATCCTTGGCGGCGCGGAGCCGACGGAGGAAGAGCTTATGCGGCTGCCCTCCCGTTATGCTTATATGGTAAGTACGATGTCCGGGCAAGGGACGGAGACGGCCGGCCCGCCCGTGAGCGACCTTCGCTATGATGTGGAGGTGCAGCTGTTTGCCGCGAGAGCGAACGTCAGCCGCAAGCTGGCCTCCGGCGAGCGGAGCGACGCGGCCCTGTCGCTTCGCCAGATGGAGCTGCTTCTCGAGGAGATGTCTACGCCCAGGACGTCCGTTTGGCTTGACCGGTTGAAGGCTGAAATCGGCGAAGCGATCGCTTGCGTGCCGCCGATTGCGCCATTTTCCGTCCACAGCGACGGGCTTTCGGCAGGAGCCGAGCCGCGCCCGGGTCGGCTGCGGATTCAACTGATGTCGGGCATCCGTTTGTTCGGACCCGACGGAGCCGTCGTGCCGCCGAAGTGGAAGCGCCGCAAATCCCGCGAGCTGCTGGTCTACTTGCTGCTGCAGCCCGATTATCGCGCGCTGCGCGATCAGGTGGTGGGGCAGCTGTTCGGCGAAGGCGAGCCGTCCAAGCTGGCGAACCATCTTTATGTCTCCCTGCATGAGCTCAGAAATACGCTCGCCGAGATCGGCTTCGAGGACGCGATCGAGGTGCGCGGAGGCCTGATCGGCTTTCGGGAGTCGGTGATCGAGGTCGTCGACGTCGAGCAATATATGACTCTTTCCCGTGTGGGCGATCAATTGTGGGCGGATGACAAGGAACCTTCGGCCATGCTGTATATGGATGCCGTCCGGTTATACGGGCTGCTCGGGGCGGACATGCCGAATGTCGACTGGATCGAACGCTGGCGGAGCCAGCTGCTTGAGCGCCAGACGGTCATGCTTCGCCGATTGGGCGAATATTACGCCGGCTTGGCGGACGACAGCCACACCGAGCAATGGTTGTCGGCCTGGATCGAGTTAAGGCCGGATCAAGAGGAAGCGTACCAGGCGATGATCCGTTATTGGAAGGAGCGCGGACGCCATGCCGAAGCGGTAGGCTGGTACAAACGCCTGGAGCGGATGTGCAGGGACGAGCTCGGGACGGAGCCGCTCGAAGAGACGAAGCGGCTCGTATGGGGAGTATGAGCGGCGGTTTATTTTACAGGGTCGTCCTTCCCCTTTCCGTATTCGCCGCTATCGGCATCGCGGCGGCCGCCGCCTTCGGTTTGGCCGCCGGGCTGGTTGCCTTTATTGTGCCGGCCGGCGTGTTGTGCCTGTACATAAGGGGTTTTGCGCCGAATGTTGATCCGTCAGCCGCCGCGGAATACGAATCGATAACCGATGAACTGAAGCTTGCGCTCGATACGCTCCGGAAGCTGCAACCGCCGATCGACCTGGAAATCGGAGGCTATCGTGTAACGGCGCGCAGCCGGCAGGATCGGGAGGTCGGAGGCGACCTGTTCGACGCGGCCGTCGTCGACGACACCTCGTTCGCCGTGATGGTCGGCGACGTGTCGGGCAAGGGGCTGCCGGCGGCGCTCGTCGTTCCGGCGCTCCTGGTGCTGTTCCGTTCCGAGCTGAAGCGGGGCGGAGGTCCCGGGGAACTGCTGGAGCGCATCAATCGCCAGCTGTCGGATACGATGGCGCACACGGGAGGGGCCACGCTCGGCGTAGGCTTCGTGAACACGGCGTCAGGCGAAATCCGGTATGCCAGCGCCGGACAAACCGGTCCTTATCTGCTCGTGCCCGATCACGCGCCGCAGCCGGTCGATTGCTCGTCGCTGCCGCTCGGGATCGCGCCCGACGCGCGGTATGAGGAGAAGGCGATCCGTCTGGCGCAAGGCGGACGGCTGGTTCTCTATACGGACGGCGTGTTGGAAGCTTCCGACCCGTCCGGCGAGATGTTCGGCTTCGACCGGCTGGAGGCTTATCTTCGGCGATGGTCCCGCGAGACTGCGGCTGCGCACTGGATGGAACGGCTGTTCACGGTATTGGACAGCGGCTACTCCGGCCGCAAGGATGACAAGACGCTGCTCGTAGTGGAGCGGACGGCGGTGCCGGCCGTTCAGCCGCCGGCCCGCTTTGAACGCACCTGGCGGCTGCCGTCCGCTCCCGGCTGCGAGCGCCGGATTTTGCCGGAGCTTGCCGGCCTCATTCGGGCCAATTGGCCGCAGGACCACCGTACCGACGATATCGTCACCTGTGTCGCCGAGGCGATTATGAATGCGGCCGAACACGGCAACCGGTACGAGCCGGACAACGCGGTGACCGTTCATGTCCATATCGGCAGCATGCTGATGGTCTGCCGGATCCGCGACGAGGGCGAAGGGCCGCGGCTGCCCGGCCTTGACGGCGGAGAGCGGGTTGTGCGCGAAGAACGGGAGGACGCCCGCGGCTGGGGCATGGTGCTGATCGACGGACTCGCCGATTACTGGATCGCGAACCGGGAAGAGAACGGATTTTGCCTGGAGCTGTTTTTCGTAAATCACCGGTAAGCCAGGCGATTGAAGGGGATTAATGGTATGGGACAGACACTCCAAATGGAATCCCGCGCGTTCGGCTCGGGTATCGCCTTGACGTTGAAGGGCGATCTCGACAGAGCGGCGGAGCAGGTGTTGAAAAGCGCGTTCGATTGGGAAGAGGGACTGGGCGGCCGCCGGCGTTATCTCGTGCTGGATTTGCATCAAGTCGCCTACATCAACAGCGCCGGCATGGCGCTGCTGATCCGGATCGCGAGAGCGGGGCGCAAGCAGGGCTACCATACGTTCGCATGCGGCGTCTCCACTCATTATCAGAAGCTGTTTCGCATGGTCGGATTGACCGAATACCTGATGCTGTACCCGGATGAGTATGCCGTTTTTCAGCGCATCGAGGCGTTGGAAGGGGAAGGATGAACCGGATGCGCGGAAAATCGGGCTGAGCCGTCGGCGGATCGGATTCCGCTTCACAGGCCGGCCCCTTTTTCTCCGCGTATTCCCGCTAGGCGTCCTTGCCGGACGTCTCCTTGTTCCCGTAGCCGGGATAATCGTAATCGGTATTCTGCAGCTTTTCAAGAAGATCGGATTCTTCGATATACCGCTTCGTCTCGGGCGTGCCGATCTGATAGAGGAAGGTGTAGATATCGCGGATGTCGTCGCTGTAATCGACTGCGGTTCGCTCATGGTCGTTCGACTTGTAGGGAATGGCGGCCTTGAAGTGGCTGATATCGTCGTCGTCCTCCTTGCGGATAAAAAGCTTCTTCAGCCGGTCGAGCTCCTCCGGCGTCGCTTCGATTTCCATGTACTCCGCCTCCGGGCGCTGCTTCTCGATGGTGCGCGACACGACGGAGACGTAATAACGTTCTTTGTTCATGACGGCGACCTCCTTGGTCGGTTTTTCTCATTCACTAATACCATCGGTGAGGAGCGGTTGAAACAGGCCCGCCGCCAAACGAATTGACACTGCGAGCCGCGCTCGCGTACACTTGGTAACGATAATGAACGGAAATGAACCCGACGGAGGGAAGACAAGCGGATGAGCCCGGAGCATAACGAAGCGCCCTTTGCGTCATGGCGGCACGTATTCAAGCTCGACCCGGACCGGGCGATTGCGGACGACGTGCTGGAGGCGGTCTGCTTGTCCGGCACGGACGCCGTGCTGGTAGGGGGCACAACCGGCGTCACCTACGACAACACGGTCGATCTGCTTGCCCGCATCCGCCGTTTCGAGGTGCCTTGCGCGCTGGAAGCGTCCACGACCGAGGCTGCCGTGCCGGGCTTCGATTGGTATCTGATCCCGATGGTGCTCAATGCCGCATCGGCGGAGTGGGTGACGGGCCGCCAGGCGGCAGCGATCGCCGAATACGGCCCTTTCATGCCGTGGGACGCTACCTGGGCGGAAGGCTACGTGATTCTCAACGCCGGCGCCGAAGCGGCCAGATTGACCGGGGCCCGCACGGAGCTGGCGGAAGCCGACGCCGTCGCTTACGCGCGACTCGCCGACCGTTTGATGCGGCTGCCCGTCGTGTATTGCGAGTACAGCGGCCGGTTCGGGGATATGCGGCTGGTCAGGCGGATGCGCGAGGCGCTGACGCAAGCGCGGCTGTTCTATGGCGGCGGCATCGCGGACGGCGAGCAGGCGCGACTGGCCGCGGAGGCCGCCCATACGGTCGTCGTCGGCAACGCCGTTTACGACAATCCGGAAGCCGCGCTCGCCACGGTGGCGGCCGTCCAGCAAACCGCGGTACCGGGCGGGTAAGCCGGAAACCCTGATCATTTGGCAAAAAGGACTCCCTTCGCCTCGAACCTCGA